>DOTC01000067.1 GCA_003513855.1 Deltaproteobacteria bacterium
CTTCCGCCGCCTCATCGATGTCGGATGCCAGGGAAACGGAATATTTCGCGCCGGTCAGGACCCCGCCTGCGAAATCGAGGAACGCCGGATCGTCGTCAACAAGCAGAACGCGAAGGATTTTCATGATGCGAGGATTCTACCACAAGACCCGCTGCGCACGAATCGATGCTCCGGAATCCCGATGAGCGCAGGAACGCGCTCTATGGAGTGCGGACAGGCCGCAGAACGATACCGGATTGGGAAAAGGATGGTGGCGGTGCAGGGACTTGAACCCCGGACACTGCGGATATGAGCCGCATGCTCTCACCAACTGAGCTACACCGCCACGCGTTCAGCAAGCCATAATTATAGGACGCCGGCATGCCGTGTCAAACCGGTTTTTCCCGTCGAGAGGGGTGCGCCTACTTCATCCAGTAGATGCGCCATTCCCCGAATTTCCCGAGAATCTTCGACGTGTTTCGGGAAGCGATCCCGATGCGGAGCGGGGTTCCTCTTCGCGGGCCCTCCAGGATTGCATCCATCGCAGGGCTGTCGATCTGGGAAGTCCGCCAGGCAAGTGCCAGGCTGTCGCCGACCTGAACGAAGCACAACACCTCCGCGTTGGTGAAGATGCGCAGGTTTTCGAAGAATCCGCCGGCGGACACGATGTTGTTCACAACCACGATCTCGTCTGCCTTGTCCCCGTTGAGATCCTCGGCGAACAGCCTTCCGGGAAGGGGAAGGCGGCGCACTTTTCGCTCCCCCGGCCTTTCCGGAACCCCGGTGTCGGCCGCTTCGAGGGAAACCGCGGTCCCGGACACCGCTTCAATGCTCATCCAGAGTTTTTCCCCCTTTTCGCCGAGCAGGATGAGCCTGTCCGACTCTCCGAGGGATACGTATCGTATCCTCCCCTGGAACCGGACGGGGACAAAGGAATAGATCCATGTGCCGCCCGGAAGAGGGATCGGGTCGCCGCGTTCGGATAGGTCCCCCGGACTGTACCGTTCCAGGGCGACCCGGAAGACGGGCCCCTTGAAGATCGCCGCGGGATCGGATTCCTGGCCCACGAGGACTACTCCCTCGTCCCCCAGGTCCACCGTGCGGAGGAAATAGGGGATGTCTTTCGCGATGCGCCGGTACTCCTTTCCGTCGAACTCCCAGATGTCGGAGGACGCTTTCCCGGAGAGATGCCGGACGGCAACGACATCGCCGATCCCGTTCCGGTTCAGGTCGGCGATATCAATGTGGATGATCCCCCCGCGTCCCTCCGGGATCCTGGCCTTCTCGGACAGGTCCTCGCCCGCTACCCGGTAGAGCGCGATGGAGTCGGAGGTCGCCGCGGCGATCTCGGGTTTCCCGTCGCGGTCGGTGTCCCCTCTGGCGAGAGAGACGACGTTCCCGTCGATGTTCCTGCTGACACCGACCTTGCCCGATAACAGCGGGATCTTCGGCTTCGCCCCCCCCTCGCCGATCTGGCCGCCGCCAAAAAAGAGAAGCGAGAGCTTATCGGACGCCTCGGTGGCCATCGTCCGGTATGCGAAGGGAAGGTCCACACCATCCGTTTTGCCTTGCCCCCCAGCGGGCGACTCTCCGTCTTCGGCCGTTACGAAGACCGTCCTCCCCTTTTCCGGGTCCTCGGTCGGGGCAATCGTAAGGTCGAGCGTTGCCGTGCGGCCGATGCGGGAAACGGCCCCCGTCAGGACATAGGTGGCACCGAGTGCACGCGCCTTCCGTCTCCTCTCGCCGGGATCGCTTCCCCGATCCTGCTCAAGGAGGTGCACGTCGAACCGGTCCCCAAGCTTTTCCGCGAGGATCTGGCCCAGGAGCGTGGATACCCTCGCCCCGTCTTCCAATCCGATGGCCTGGGGCGGGAACAGGGCCAGGCTCTGCCGGCCCGCCCTGGCGTCCGAGAGGAACAGACAGCAGGCGAGCATCGCGAGAGAGGCGGAAAGGAAGGTGCGCACCCTCATTTGATGAGCGACACCAACTTCTTGAACTCCGGCGTTGCCGCCACCTTGAGGAGCTGGAAGATCGCCGTTTCCGTGCTTACGACCGTGCAGCCGGCGTCCCGCAGCGCCTGAAGCCCGCTCTGGTAATCGTGCAGAGACCGGGAAGACACGGCATCGTCGAGGATGAAAAGCGAATACCCTGCCCGGGAAAGGTCGACCGAGGTCTGGTAGACACACACATGGGTCTCCATTCCGACCATGATTACCTGTCTCCGGTTCAGTTCCGAAACGGCGGAGAGGAACCCCTCGTCCCGTGCGGAGCTGAAGGTCATCTTCTCGATCAGCCGGTGGTTCTTTCCGTCGAGGGCCCGCATGACCTCCGGCACGGTCTTTCCGAGGCCCTTCGGGTACTGCTCCGTCAGGATGATCGGAAGCCCCAGCGTACCGGCCGCCTCGATCGCGATCTGCATGTTCTTCAGGGAGCGCGGGTACAGGTCCTTGTGGATGGCGGGAACGAGCCTTTCCTGCACGTCCACGACGACAAGGACAGCCTCCTCCCTGTTCAGGAAATCCGTCATCTTCCCTCCTCCCCCTGCGCGTCGCAGGCGATGATCCCTTCATCCATAAGAGTGAGTTTCTCGAACCCGGTTTCGGTCACCAGGTAGGTATTCTCGAGTCCCACGGCCCCCTGCGACGGAAAAACGAATTTCGGTTCCAGGGCGAATGTCATCCCGGGCGCCAGGATCGTTTCGGAACCCTTGGCGATGAAGGGGAACTCGTCGGCCTCGATCCCCACGCCGTGCCCGATGAATTTCACGTTGTACCCCGGCGCCCCCATGAAATTCGCGGCGAACGGACTGCGGGAGGCCATCTCCAGGCCTATTTCGTACAGATCCCCCGCCCTCGCCCCCGGCCGCGTGGCACTCTCGATGTTCCGCATCACCTTCACGGCCATGTCGAACGCCCTGAGCAGCTTCTCCGGCAGATCTCCGATCACGTACGTCCGGGCCATGTCCACCAGGTAGCCGTCCTGCGCCCACATGAGGTCGACCAGGATGGGTTCGTTGTTCCGGAATCGCCGGTGCCCCTGCCCGACCGGAACGAAGGGCCCGGACCCCTTTCCCGCGGTGGGGAAATCGGGGTAGGACGGGATCGCTGCGTCGGCCCCCGAGATGACACACCCCAGCCCGACTTCCTGGTTCCACGCCCGCATCCGGGTGATCGTCGTGTGACCNNCTTCCGCAGGCCCGCATCGCCTCGACTTCCGACGGCCCCTTGACCGCCCGGATCTCACGGATCGATCGCGAAACATCCACCGCCTTCGACACGGGGAACAGTCGGGAGAATCGCTGAAACGCCGACACCGGCATGACGTCCATCTCGAACCCGATCGTGCCGAACGACACCTTCTTCTTCTCGAAATGCGCCGGGATCTCCCGTGGGCTGCCGATCCGCACGATATGGTCGATGGCAGCCTCCTCGAGAGCCCGCTCGTAGACCCGTCGAACGAAGTAGACCGGCTCGCCGCTTGCCGGCACGCAAAGAACCCCCTGCTGGATCGACCCGGTGAAGTAGAAAAGGTCGGCGTTTTGGACGAGGAAGGCGGCATCCACATCGTCCGCGGAAATCCTCTCCTGGAGGATTCGGATCCT
>DOTC01000024.1 GCA_003513855.1 Deltaproteobacteria bacterium
CGCGTTCACCACGGAGACGCCGACACCGTGGAGGCCCCCGGAAACCTTGTAGGTCTCCCGGTCGAACTTTCCGCCGGAATGGAGCACGGTCAGCACCACCTCGGCGGCGGGCTTCCCCTCTCCTTCCATGACGTCGATGGGAATCCCCCGGCCGTTGTCGTCCACGGTGACCGAGTTGTCCGGGTGGATCGTCACGGCGATGGAGTCGCAATGCCCCGCCATCGCCTCGTCGATGGAGTTGTCCACNNTCCGCACCGTTCCCGTTTCGGACGATGCTGTTCGGCCGGTTCGCCATAGGCGGACAATCCCTCTAAGATTAATCGACTTATTATACTACGGAACGGTTCTTGTGGGGGAAATCTCTTCGCTACAGAATCCTCATCGGCATGATGATCGCGAGGTAGTTCTTCTCGGTTGCCGGTCTCACGATCACCTGGGACACCTCGTCCTTCAGCTCCATGCGGACCGTGTCCTCGGAGATCCCGGAAAGGGCGTCCTGGAGGTATCGTCCGTTGAACCCGACCTTGACCGGCGTGCCCTCGAACTCGATCGGCAGCAGGTCGCGCGCCTCGCCCAGGTCCGGGCTGTTGGTGGACACTTCCAACTGCTTCCCCGAAAACGAGAGCCTGACGCTGTGCACCTTTTCCGGCGCCATGACGCTGACCCGCTTCAGGACGTCGAGGAACGGCCCCCGCGGGACGGTCGCCACGATCCGGTTCTCCCTGGGCACGACCTGCCGGTAATCCGGAAACTCCGCGTCGAGAAGCCGCACCCACACCTCCGTGTCCCCTTTCCCGGCGAACAGGAACTTCTCCGTGGCGGACAACTCCAGGGAGCCCGGCCCCCCGTCGGACAGCTTCCGGATTTCGATCAGCCCCTTTCTCGGGACGAGCACCCGCCTTTCGCCCAGCAGACCCCCGAGATCCGGGACCTCCCCGTCCGCGATCGCGAGCCGGTGTCCGTCCGTGGCCACCATGCGGAGCAGCGACTTTTCCTCCTCCTCCTGTTTCTCCAGAAGGACTCCGGACAGGTTGTATCTCGTCTCGTCGCCCGTGGCAAAGGGGCTGACACGGTCAACGAGCTTGCGGAACGTTTCCGCATCGACGGCGACGGGTTTTCCCTTCGGCCTCTCCGGCATCTCGGGAAACTCTCCGCTTCCCAGACCCGCGAGACGAAAGTGCCCGCGTCCCGCGGAGATCTCCACGTAATTCCCCTCGCGCCCCGCTACCGTCACCGGCCCTTTGGGGAGGACCTTCGCGATGTCGAACAGTTTCCGCGCCGGGAGGGCGACGGAACCGGGCTCGATCACGTCCACCGGCTGGGAGCATCGTATGACGATCTCGAGATCGGAGGCCACGAGCGTGAGTCCCGGATTTCCCGTTGGCCCCGCCTTGGGACCCACGGTGAGAAGGGTGTGCGACAGGATCGGCATGGTATGCCGCCTCTCCGCCACTCCCTGGATGCGGGCAAGGATTTCCTCGAACGGGTCACGATCCACGGTAAAGTTCATCGTCGTCCTCTTCTTCTTTTATTCATTGTAATCATAAAGATCGTAGTTGCAGTAGGGATTGTGGGTTTGTGGATAACACGTGGAAGTCCGCCCTCCCCTTCCGAAAAGCGGGAGAACAACATGCGCACAATCCGTGTGGCACCGCACAGGGGTCCGTGGGAAAACAAACCATCCGCAATCCCCTCACAGGGTTATCCGTTGATCGATTTCCGCAGCGTCTCGATGCTGTTTTTCAACGATACATCGTCTTTGGCTTTTTTCTCTATCATTTTTACGGCGTACATGACGGTGGAATGGTCGCGGCCCCCGAAACGCTGCCCGATGTCAGGAAAGGAGCACTTGGTCATCTCCCGCATGAGGAACATGGCGACCTGCCTGGGGAGCGCGACCACCTTGTGTTTGCGCCCGGAGCGCAGGTCGGAGACCTTGACGCCGTAATGGTCGGATACAACTTTCAGGATGGTGTCCGGGGAGATCTCCCGCACCGAGGACTCCAGGAGGCGGGAGAGGACCTCGCGCGCAAGGTCCATGTTGATTTCCCTTTGGGTGAGGGAGGCGTGCGCTCCGATCCGGATGAGGGATCCCTCGAGTTCCCGGATGTTGTTCTTGATCATGGTGGCGAGAAAGAGGGAAACGTCCGGGGGAAGAGGGATCTGGTCGGCCTCCGCCTTGCGATTCAGGATGGCGAGTCTCGTCTCCAGGTCCGGCGGCTGGATGTCCGCCACAAGACCCCACTCGAAGCGGGACTGGATCCTCTCCTCGAGGTCGGGGATCTCTTTCGGGAACTTGTCGCTGGATACGACGATCTGCCCCCGGGAGGAGTAGAGATCGTTGAAGGTGTGGAAGAACTCCNNCCGATGGCGTGGAGCAGGTGGGTCTTGCCGAGGCCGACGCCGCCGTAAAGAAAGAGCGGGTTGTAGCTCTTGGCGGGGTCGTTCGCCACCGCGAAGGAGGCGGCATGGGCGAACTGGTTCCCCGCGCCGACGACGAAGCGATCGAACGTGTACCGCGGGTTGAGTTCCCCGTTGCGCGTCCTCGGTTTCGGCGGCTTCGCCTCGCCCCTGTCTTCCGGGGTCATCTCCGTCGAATGGACGGACCGCTCCACCTCCCCGTCCTCCTCGCTTCCCACGACGATCTCGACGGCGACGTTCCCCCCGATCTCCTTGCGCGCCGCCTCCTCGAGCTGAGGCATATAGTTTTCCTCGATCCACTGCTTGAAGAATTTGTGGGGAGTTGCCACCAGGAGAAGGGAGCCTTCGCGGGAGACGAAGCGCAACGGTCGCAACCAGGTTTCGAACACCTGGTCGGTCACCTTGGTTTTCAGGTGGGACAGGACCATTTCCCACGACCGGGAAGTCAACGAATACAGCCTCCCTGGTGTTTCCTTCTACGGGAAAAGAAGAAAAATCGTATTCATTGTCGGGCGGTTAAGGAGCTTTACCCGACGGAAGTTGCCAACACCGTTATCCACAGCTGTGGAAAAGCCAAAAAAGGCATAAAATTCATACGGTTTGATTTAAACACTCCGGGTTTATTATCAGTGATCCCGCGCGCGTGTTCGAATCGAAAAAGGAAGGAAACCGCCGCGCTTTCTGCTTGAGGCGAAGGAAGGGTACCATACCCCGAAAAGGGGAATCAAGGATATTTTCCGGACTCTCCCTTTTTTGCGATTTTCGCCCGGTAGCGGTCCCAGTCAATCGCCACGTGAAGACGTGCTGCGGCCTCGTCGCGGACGCGCCGGTACTCCGGGGATCGGAGGTAGCGCAGGAGGGGATCGCGCAAAGGCATCACCTGCTCCGCCGGATCCCAGGGGACCGGCAGACCGCCGGCGGCGTCGATCAGGCACTCTTCGCGGACGGCCTCGGAGGCGATCGCAAGGGGGATCCCTTCGAGGTCCCGCGCGATCGCCTGGAACCGTCCCTCGGCATGCGGGTCGAGAAACCGGAATGCCCGGGAGTAGAGAGAGGCCGTGTGGAAGTGATCGGGAACGTCGAGAACGCCGTCGAGGGGGAACTCCCGCCCGATCTCCCGAAGGAGGGACAGGCACTCCGACAGCAGACCCAGCCCCGGGCGTTCCTGCCCGGGGAGCCGGGGGCGGTCGATCGAAAACGGGCGGTCCGGGTCGGAAAGGACGAGCCATTGGATGAGGAGCATCCGGAGGAGGGTCTCCTCCGAAAACGGTCCGATCGGCTTCCCCGGGCGGAAGGCGCAGATCCGGACCCGCACTTCCATGAGCAGACGGTCCCGGGACTTTCTCCCGGCGTACAGGGAGACGCGCTGTTCCTCGGGATTCCTGCACTCGAGAGCCAGAACGGGATCCTCGTATCCCCGGGCCGCGAGCCCCTTGAGGATGCCCGCCTTCCGGATCCTTTTCCGGACGTCCTCCGGCGTGAACCGGCCGAAGAGGAGATTTTCCGGGTTGAGGCCCGCAAGCTCGAACAGGAGTTCCCCTTCGGAGGGAGGTGAGCGTTCGCCGGGTTTCCCGGCCCGCAGAAGCGGAAACGAAAGGAGCCGGCGCAGAGGGGAGAAACGGATGGACCGTTTTCTGCTCATTGCAAGCGCAGTGTACCACGGGGAAGGAAATACGGGGTTGACAGGGATGGAACAAAAGGAATAACTTATCTATTTCCCAGGGAACCCGATTGAACCCAAGAAGGGGTGGCACAGGATGAAACGCACCTACCAGCCGCACAACCGGCGGCGGCTGCGAACCCACGGATTCCGCCACCGCATGTCGACCCCGGCAGGCAGGCGGGTCATATCCCGCCGCCGCGCCAAAGGGCGGAAGCGGCTTGCCGTATCGGTCGGCGGCAAGAAGTAGCCTTTCCGGATCGGAAAGGCCCGGACGACGGTGGGTGGGGGTCGGCTGCCAAAAGCGGAGATGCTGCGCACGGACCGCGAATACCGGGAGGTGGTTCGCAGGGGAGAGCGCGCATCCACGCCGCACTACACCATCTACCGGGACTTCCGCGCTTCCGCAGGGGCCGGTGACGGGCCCGTTGACCGCAAGATCGGCATCTCTGTCGGGCGGCGGGTGGGGAACGCGGTGGTCCGGAACCGGGTGAAGCGGCTCCTCCGGGAATTCTACCGGCACAACAGGCGCGTTTTTCCGGCAGGAACGAGAACGGCCATCGTGGTGAGGAAAGCCCCCGGAGACGCGGTTCTCGCGTCGGTTTCCGCCGAGCTCATTCCCGCTATGGAGCGCCGGTGGGGAAAGAAGGGGGAATCTTCCCAGTGCAGGCCCGAGACATCCCGATAGGCCTCCTCAAAGGCTACCAGCGCCTGGTGTCCCCATACCTCGGCGACTGCTGCCGTTTCTTTCCAAGCTGCTCGGAGTACACGATCGGCTCGCTTCGCCTGAACGGGACCCTGACGGGCATTCTGGACGGACTCTGGCGAATCGTGCGGTGCCATCCCTTCCATCCCGGGGGCGTTGAGGAACCGCGGCGAATCCACATCTGCGGCACGAGGGGTCGATGGAAAAACGGATGATTCTGGCGATCGTGCTCTCGGTCGTCATTCTGCTTGCCTACCAGAAGATGTTCGGCCCCGGCCCGGCGGACCGTCCGCCTCCCGCGAAGCAGCAGGAGGCGGACGGAACAGCGGCGGGGGACAACGCTATAGGGACTCCTGCGGCCGCCCCACGCGCGGCCGCGCGACCTCCTGCGGCCGGAGGGCTTGCCCCCGCCCGCATCCATTCCCAGCGGTGGATTACCGTGCGGACCCCCCTCTATACCGCGACCTTGTCCACAGCCGGGGGAGGGGTCCAGTCCTTTACCCTGAACCGGTACAACGAACACCCCGGGCCGAAGGGAAAACCGCTGGACATTATCGGATCCGGGACGATGCGTCCCCTTCCCCTGGACCTATACCTCGCGGAGAACCAGCCTGCCTTTCCCGAGCTGCCGGTGTTCGCCTCGAACGCGCCCGACGAGCTGTCCGTCGCTGGCGGGGAGAAGAAGACCGTTTCCCTGTCCTGGGAATCCGCGCGGGGCGTCCGCATCACCAGGGAGTACACCTTCTTCGGCGACCGGTACGATTTCGAGGTGGACCAGAAGGTGGGCAACGGGGACGGGGGGCCCCTTCGGATCAAACCGGGGATCGAGCTGTCCCAGGCTTTCACGGGGGAACTGGGCGGCGATTCCTACTCGTTCAAGGGAGCTGTGGTGGACGACGGGGGGAAGATCGAGCGGTTCGATCTGAAGAAGATCGGGAAGGGGGGGATCGAAAAGATTCCGGTGCGGTGGGCGGCCGCGGATGCGAAATATTTCACCCTGATCGCCATTCCCGGGAAGGAGTGGACTCTCGAGCAGGTTTCCCCCCAGGGGAAGGAGGGGATCCGGATCGTCCTGGCCGGCTCCCCCGCGGTTCTCGGGCCGCGGGAGGTGGCCTCCTTCTCCGTCCGGGCCTTCATGGGACCGAAGGAGTACAACCTCCTCGAGGCCACCGGGCAGGGGATGGAGCGCCTGGTCGATTACGGGTGGTTCTCGGTCATCGCCAAGCCTCTCGTCTGGATGCTCACGGCCAGCAACCGCGTGACGAAGAACTACGGGATCGACATCATCATCCTGACGATTCTCATCAAGATCGCGTTCTACCCGCTGACGAAGAAATCGATGGCCTCCATGAAGAAGATGCAGGAACTCGGGCCCATCATGAACAAGATCAAGGAGAAGTACAAGGACGACAAGGCGAGGCAGCAGCAGGAGATGATGAATCTCTACAAGACGTACAAGATCAACCCCATGAGCGGCTGCCTCCCGATGGTCCTCCAGATCCCGGTCTTCATCGCGCTGTACAAGGGGCTTCTTGTGGCGATCGAGCTCCGCCACGCGCCGTTCTTCCTGTGGATCAACGACCTGTCCGCCCCCGAGCACCTGTGGGACATCGCGGTGGCGGGATACACGATTCCGATCCGCCTGCTTCCCCTTCTCATGGGAGTCTCGATGTTCGTCCAGCAGAGGCTGTCGCCCTCCGGGGGGATGGATCCCACCCAGCAGAAGATGATGCTCTTTTTGCCCCTCATCTTCACCTTCATGTTCTGGGGGTTCCCGACGGGGCTGACGATCTACTGGCTGATGAACAACCTGCTGAGCATCGGGCAGCAACTGATCCAGAACCGGCAGGTGGAAGCGGAAAAGGCGGCGCGGGCGTAAAGGACCCCCCGTCCCCAAGGAGGAACCCGTGGACGACTACCGCCCCCGGGCTCGCGCGGCAGACCGGGGGGGACCAGACGACGCGGACGGGATGACCATCGTGGCTCCCGCAACCCCCGCGGGCCCCGGCGCCGTTTCCCTCCTGCGACTCTCCGGCCCGGAAGCCTTTCCGATCGTCTTCCGGATGACCGGGGTCGATCCTTCCCGGGTTCCCCCCCGCACCCTTTCCCGGTGCACGGTCCGTGACGGGAAGGGGGAAGAGATCGATGCCGCCCTCGTCGCATTCTTTCCCGCGCCGCGAAGCTTCACCGGCGAGGACGTCGCCGAGATCCACCTGCACGGCAACCCCGTGATCGTGGAGCGGGCCGCCGCCGCCGCGTGCGGCCTGGGTGCGGCTCCCGCCTCCCCGGGGGAGTTCTCCCGCCGCGCATATCAAAACGGGAAGATGGACTTGACGGAGGCGGAGGCGCTTGCCGACCTGATCGCGGCGAGAACGGCCGGAGCGGCCCAGGCGGCCCTCCGGCAGCTGAAGGGGGGCATCCGGGAGGCGGTTGCCCCCCTGCGGGGGCAGATCGTATCCCTTCTCACGCTTCTCGAGGCATCCATCGATTTTGCCGACGAGGAAGATGTCCCCCTCGCGACGCACGAGAAACTTCACGAACGGGTGTCGGATTTAAAGTCACAAGTGGGGCGGCTCCTCGACTCGTACAGCCGGGGGCACCTGTACAGGGACGGGGCGACCGTGGCGATCGCGGGGGTTGCCAATGTCGGAAAGTCGCGCCTTTTGAACCGGATCCTGGGGGAAGAGCGTGCCATCGTCACGGAGATCCCGGGCACCACGCGGGATTACCTCTCCGGGGAGATCTCCCTTACGGGGATCCCAATGCGGCTGGTGGACACGGCGGGATTGCGGGAGGCTTTGGACCCTGTGGAGCGGGAAGGGGTCCGGCGGAGCCGGGAAATCATCGCAGGGGCGGAGCTCATCCTGTTCGTCCTCGACGGGAGCCGGCCCCCGCACGAGGGGGACCTCGAGGCGTACCGGGAGGTGGAGAACCGGCCGCACCTGGTCATCGTGAACAAGCGGGACCTGCCGGCTGCAGGGGACGGTGGTCTCTTCCGGGGGGCCGGTTGCGCAGGGGAAGTCCCCGTGTCCGCGAAAACCGGAGAGGGGGTCGAGGCGCTCCTCAGGGCCATCGCGTGCGAGCTCGTTCCGGGGGAGGGTGCTATACTGTCCGAAGCGCCGCTTACCCGAATCCGGCATGTCGATGCGGCCCGGAAGGCGGACGCCGCCCTGGAGCGGGCACTGGAGGCGGCCGGAAGAGCTCTTCCCCTGGAATGTCTCGCCTCCGACGTCCGGGATGCCGCCCAGGCGCTTGCCGAACTGACCGGGGAGATCGCCCCCGAAGAGGTTCTGGATACGATCTTCAGCACCTTTTGTATAGGCAAGTAGTTGATAAACAAGGGATAACCTTTCTCCTGTTCCACGGGGAACAGGGGGGGAGGGAAGCGGTGAGCGTGTTCGAGTACCCGAAGGAGTACGACGTCGTCGTCGTGGGCGGGGGGCACGCCGGCTGCGAGGCGGCCCTCGCTGCCGCCCGGATGGGATGTTCCGCCCTCCTCCTCACGATCAACGCCGACGCCATCGGGCTCATGTCGTGCAACCCCGCCATCGGCGGGCTGGCCAAGGGACACCTCGTCCGCGAGATCGACGCCCTGGGCGGGGAGATGGGGAGGAACATCGACGCGACGGGAATCCAGTTCCGCCAGCTCAACACGAGCAAGGGGCCGGCGGTGCGCTCCTCCCGCGCCCAGGCCGACAAGCAGCTCTACCGCCTCCGGCTGAAAAAGGTCCTGGAGAGCACCTTCGGCCTGGACGTCAAGCAGGCCATGGTCGACGCCGTCTTCGCGGAGGGGGGGAAGGCGCTGGGGGTCGATACGAACCTGGGGATCCGGTACCGGGGGAAGACTGTCGTTCTGTGCACCGGTACGTTTCTCAAGGGGCTTGTCCATATCGGGCTGGTGAACTTTCCGGCGGGCAGGGCCGGGGATTTTCCCTCGATGAAGCTTTCCGACTCCCTGCGGGAGCTGGGGTTTTCCGTCGGGAGGCTCAAGACCGGAACCACGCCCCGGCTGGACGGGAAAACGATCGACTTCTCCCGGACCGAACCGCAGTATGGGGACGCCCCCCCCGTGCCATTCTCTTTCGGGAACAGGCAGATCCGCAGGCCCCAGGTCCCGTGCTTCGTCACGCACACGAACGCGAGGACCCACGAGGCGATCCGGTCCGGCCTTTCGCGCTCTCCCCTGTATTCCGGGGTGATCCAGGGAGTCGGGCCGCGATACTGCCCCTCCATCGAGGACAAGGTCGTCCGGTTCGCCGACAGGGACCGACATCACGTCTTCCTCGAGCCGGAGGGGCTTCGGACCGCCGAATATTATCCGAACGGCGTCTCGACGAGCCTGCCGTACGACATCCAGCTCAAGATGCTGCGGACCATCCCCGGCCTGGAGGAGGTGGAGATCATCCGCCCCGGGTACGCCATCGAGTACGATTTCGTCGANNTACGAGGAGGCCGCGGCGCAGGGGATCGTCGCGGGGATCAACGCGGCGCTGCGCGTGCGGGGGGAAGAGGCCGTTGTGTTCGGACGCGGCGAGGCGTACATCGGCGTGATGATCGACGACCTCGTCACGAAGGGGGCCCGCGAGCCGTACCGGATGTTCACCTCCCGCGCCGAATACCGTCTTCTCCTCCGGGAGGACAATGCGGACCTGCGCCTCTCCGAAACGGGCCACCGGGTGGGATTGCTCCCCCCGGAGCGGTACAGCGCCTATTGCGACAAGCGGAAGGGGCTGTCCTCCCTTCTGTCCTCGCTCGAGGCGGCCCGTGTTTCCGCAGGGCACCCGCTGGAAAGAGCCGTGGGGGAGGCAGGAGGAGCTCCTGTCCGCCCGGGGATCACGTACGCGGAGCTGCTTCGCCGCCCCGAGGTGACCGCCGCCATGGTCGTGGCGAGCGATCCGGCTCTTTCCCGGTTCTCGCCGGAGGTGATCGACCAGGCGGAATTGATCGTCAAGTTCGACGGATATATCCGCCGCCAGGAGGAAGAGGCGAAAAAACTAAGCAAATACGAGGAGATGAAGTTCCCCGGCGACTTTCCCTTCGAGACGGTCTACGGCCTGTCCGCCGAGGTCCGGGACAAGCTTGTCCGGGTGCGTCCGGCCTCGATCGGACACGCCCGGCGGATCCCCGGAGTCACCCCGGCGGCGGTGGCCCTCCTCCTCGTGGTGCTGAAAAAAGGATGGGAGACCCCGACTGCGGGCGGGTAGGATCCGCATGGAACGATCCTTGGGGGAAATGGGTTCTTATCTCTTCCCGGCGCTTCTCGCGGGGATCTGGCTGGCCGTGACCCACCTCCTTTCCCGGCTCGGCGGCTGGCACCGGCTTGCCGGGCGGTACCGCTCGTCGGGACCGTTCGCCGGCAAGCTGTGGCGGTTCCAGAGCGGACGCTTCAACTGGGTGCAATACAACCACAGCCTTTCGGTGGGGGCGGACGGGAAAGGACTCTACCTTGCCCCCCTGTTCCTGGTCCGTCCCGGGCACCCGCCCCTGTGGATCCCCTGGGAGAAAATTGCGATGAAATCCAGGAAGATCCTCGCATGGACCGTCGTTGATCTTTCCTTTTCCGAGGTCCCGCGGACGCGTCTGCGGATCTCCGGCCGCCTCTGGCGCCGCATCGATCCGGGACTTCCCCGGGAAGCGTCGAGGGAGACGGAGAGTTCGCTCCCCCCGAAGATCGAGCCCCGTTAAAGGGAGGGGTGTTCCACGTGGAACAGGGGAAGCCCGCCGGGAGGATTCGTTGACGGAAGGCCATGACCGATCCCCTTTCCCGGAGGAACTTCTTGCCGGGCTGATCGCCGGGGCAGGGCTCACCGTGCCGCCGGAGGCGATCGGGAAGCTTGCCGCCCACGCCGGGGAGATGCTCCGCTGGAACCGGTCGATCCGGCTCACCGCAATCACCACGCCGGAGGAGGTTGCGGTCAAGCATATCGTGGACTCCCTGTTGCTGCTCCGGTTTTCCCCTTTCCCGGGGCGGATCCTGGACTTCGGCTCGGGGGCCGGATACCCCGGGATTCCCTTGGCGGCCGCACTGCCCGGGTCACGCGTCATCCTCCTGGAATCATCGGGAAAGAAGTGCGCCTTCCTGTCGCACGCCCTCCGGATGCTCTCCCTGACCAACGCGGAGGTTGTGCAGGCCCGGCTGGAACCGGGGGGGCACCGCGCCCTCGGCAGGTTTGAGCACATCCTCACCCGCGCCACCCTCCCGCCCGACAAGGCGGTACCCCTTCTCCTCCCGTACCTTGTCCCGGGGGGACGCCTCCTGTTGATGTCGGGCCCGGGGAGGGGCAAGGGGAAACAGCGAAAAGGGNNCTTCCCCTGCGCATGGGTTCCCGGGAGATCCGGGAGATCCGGATCCCCTAGGAAAGAAAGGGGGCCCCCGGCGCGCCGCAGTGGCGGCCGGAAGAATTTCATACCTCCCTTGGGGCCAGGCGTGATAAAAATACCGTTGATCGGGAAAATCCGCCTGGCATCACCGGCCTCCGGAGTGCGAACAGATGGCGCACGTCATCGCTGTTGCCAACCAGAAGGGGGGGGTGGGAAAGACCACGACGGCGGTCAATCTCGCCGCCTCCCTCGCTGTGATGGAGAAGAGAACCCTTCTGGTGGACCTGGACCCCCAGGCGAACGCGACGTCGGGGGCGGGCGGCGCTCCCGGCGGGGAGGCCGAGAAGAACACCTACCGCGTCCTGATGGCCGAGGTCCCGGCGGCGGATGCGGTGCGCGAAACCGACCTGTCGTTCCTTCACCTTTTGCCCGCTTCAAGCGATCTGATCGGGGCGGAGATCGAACTGGTCGGCCAGGAGGGGAGGGAGACAAGGCTTCGGGAAGCGCTGCGCCCCCTCGAGGAGCGGTACGAGGTCATTCTCATCGATTGCCCCCCGTCCCTTGGCCTGTTGACCGTCAACGCCCTGTGCGCGGCCCGGTCCGTGCTCATCCCCCTGCAGTGCGAGTATTACGCCCTCGAAGGCCTGGGGTCCCTCTACCGCACCATCGAAAAGATCCGGGAGTCGCTGAACCCCTCCCTCCGGGTGGAGGGAGTCCTCCTCACCATGTTCGACTCTCGCAACAATTTGTCGCATCAGGTTGCAGCGGAAGCAAGAGAAAACCTAAATTCTCAGGTTTATCGGACAATTATACCGCGCAACGTCCGGCTTTCCGAATCCCCGTCCTTCGGGAAGCCGGCGATCCTCTACGCGGTGAGTTCGCGCGGTGCGGCGTCGTATCTCGAACTCGCCAAAGAGATGGTGAGCCGATGGAGCGTAAGCCCGATCCGCTGAAGAAGAAGGTGCTGGGGAGAGGACTGTCGGCCCTCCTGCCGGGCCCTGCCGAGCGGGAAACCGACTTCCTGCGCATCCCTGTGAGCGAAATCCGGGCCAGCAACCAGCAGCCCCGGCGCTCCTTTTCGGCAGAAGAATTGAGGGACCTGGTCGAATCCGTCCGGGAGAAGGGGATCCTGCAGCCCGTGATCGTGCGATCCACGACCGCGGGGTACGAGCTGGTCGTGGGGGAACGGAGGCTGCGCGCCGCCCAGGCCGCGGGAGTGGAGACGATCCCCGCCATCCTGAAGAAGTTCTCCGACCGGGAGTCGCTCGAGGCCGCCCTGGTGGAGAATGTCCAGCGGTCGGACCTGAACGCCATCGAGCTCGCGGAGGCGTACCACCGGCTAGCCGCCGAGTTCTCGCTCTCCCACGAGGAGATCGCGCGGCGCGTGGGAAAGGACCGCGTGACGGTGGCGAACACGGTCCGGCTGCTCAAGCTCCCCGCGGCCGTGAAGCAGGCGGTCGTCGACGGGCGCCTCTCCGCCGGGCATGCCCGGGCGCTCCTGTCGGCGCCCGCCGGACGTCTCCCGGCGATCTTCGAGGCCGCGTTGCGCAAGGGGCTCTCCGTGCGCGAGGTCGAGCGGATGTGCCAGGAGGGGGAGAGAACGGCGCCGGCGCGGAAAGGGAAGCCCCGCGATCCGCATTTCAAGGACCTGGAGGATCGTCTGTCGCGGAAAGGGGGCACCCGGGTCCGCATCCGCGGGACACCGAAGACGGGGCGGTTCGAGGTCTTCTACTTTTCGGAAGGGGAGTTCGCCCGGATGTGCGACATCCTCTTCGGGGGGAAGTAGGCCTTCGGGGGAAAAAACAGTTGCATCGAAAATAGGTTGTGCTATATTTCGGCGCAGAAGCCACCCAATTCTGTATCCGGTAAACGGATAAACCCCGATAGGAAAGGAGTGTACCGTCATGCGTAAGTATTGGTCCCTGTTTCTGAGCCTGTTGCTTGCCACATCGATCGGTCTCGCCGCGTGCGCAAAGAAGGAGGCACCTCCTCCTCCTCCTCCCCCGCCTCCTGCGGCCGAGGCTCCGGCGGATAACGCGGCGATGGCGCCCGCCGAAGAACAGAAGCCGATGGAAGAGGCGAAGCCGATGGAAGAGTCGAAGCCGATGGAGGCTCCCAAGAAGTAACGGGAGGAAAAATCCGGCTGCCGGCGGGACGGAATCCCGCCGGAAAGGGAAGAATTTCCCGGGAAAGGGAAGGGCACCGCGGCACGAGGCGGTGCCCTTTTTCATTCCGTTTCCCCGCTGCGAGGCCCATGGGGCGAGTTCCCCACTAACCGCTTGACAGCGGCTTGATTCCCGTGATACCAATTTCCCGTTTAACCTGTTGAAAAGCCAGTCGCTAACCTGCGGGGAATTCCGGGGGAGACGGTTCCATGGAGCTTGTCCTCAAGATATTCGAGACGTTGGACATCACGTTGATCGCCGTCCTGCAGATGGGGCTGGTGATCACCCTAACGGTCATTCTTTCCCTGACGCTCATCCGGCCGGTCCTCGCCACGTTCCAGGAGCGCGAGAACCTTTCCGTCAAGCCGCTGGAGGAGTCGAAGCGGCTCATCGCCGATGCCGAAGCAAAGACCCAGCAGTTCGACGAGTCCCAGCGAAAGGCGGCCGCCGAGGCCCTCGCCCGGAAGCGCGCGCGGATGGAGGAGACGTCCCGGGCCGAACGAAAAGGGATCGAGTCCGTCCAGGAGGAGACCGGCCAGCAGATCACCGAGATGAGGGGGCAGATCGCCACGGAGAAGGAGACGGCGGCCCGGGCGCTCCGCGCCGAGGTGTCGCGCCTTTCGCGGGAGATCGCCGAGAAGGTCCTCGGAAGGCAGCTCGCGTGAGAACGCTCATTCTTGTTCTTCTCTCCCTGGGGATTAGCGGCGCCGCTGCGGCCGCGGAAGAAGCGGGAGGACACGCGGGCATTCCCTGGTGGGAAATCTTCAAACAGGCCGTGAACTTCGGCATCCTGGTGGGAGTGCTCGTCTACTTCCTGAGGAAGCCGGTCGGTTCGTTTCTCAAGGAACGGTCCGAACTCCTGAGGAAGTCGATCGATGAGGCGGCCCGGGCAAGGGCGTCGGCCGCGGAAAAGCTTCTGGCGATCGAGGCCCGGATGAACCGGCTTTCCGAGGACGTCGCCGAGATGAACCGGAAGATGGACGGCGAGGCCGACGAGGAGGCGCGCCGGATCCGCGAGGCGGCGAGAGCCGAGGTCGAGCGGCTCCACGCCCAGGTGCAGTTCGCGGCCGACCAGGAGGTGAAAAAGGCGAAGGCAGAGCTGCGCAGGGAGGCGGCCGAGCTTTCCGCCCGGGCGGCCGAGGAGATCGTGTCCAAGACGATCACCCCGGAGGACCAGGAGAGAATGGTGCGGGAGAACCTCGACAAGATCCGGGAGATCGTGCGGTGATCGGGGGAAGCCTGGCAAGAAGATACGCGCGCGCCCTGCTCGCCATCGGCCAGGAGGACGGGAACACCCGAAAGATCCTGGAGGAGACGGAGACGTTCGACAAGCTGGTGGCCGACACCCCCCCCCTGCGCGAGATGTTGGAAGCCGCCCAGATCAACCGGAGGGACAAGAAGGCGGCTCTCGAAGCCATCCTCGCTCCCGTCGGGGTCTTGCCCTCGACGAGGAATTTCCTGTCCCTGCTGGTCGACAAGGGAAGGATGACCATCCTCTCCCCGATCGTGTCGGAGCTGCGCCGGATGATCGAGCAGCTCGAGGGGATCGAGCGTGTCGAGGTCGTGGTGCCGATGCCGCTTTCGGCGGCCCAGCGCGACCAGCTCCGGTCCGTCCTCGAAGACCGGACCGGCAGGAAGGTCGTGCTGGAGGAGAAGGTCGAACCCGGTGTGCTGGGGGGGATGGTCGTCAAGGTCGGCTCCACCGTCTACGACGGGAGCGCCCACACGCAGATCCAGCAGATCCGGCAAAATCTAGAGAAGGGGTGAGCCACGCGCCATGAACATCCGCGCCGAAGAGATCACGGAGATCCTCAAGAACCAGATCAAGGGGTATGAAACCCGCGTCGACGTCGCCGAGACCGGCGTCGTCCTCTCCGTCGGCGACGGCATCGCCCGCGTCCACGGCCTGGAGAAGGCGATGGCGGGAGAGCTTCTCGAGTTTCCCGGGGACGTCCGGGGGATGGTCCTGAACCTCGAAGAGGACAACGTCGGCATCGCGCTCCTGGGGGAGGACCAGCTGATCAAGGAAGGGGACGTCGTCCGGCGGACCGGGCGCATCGTCGAGGTGCCGGTCGGGGACGCGATGGTCGGCCGTGTCGTGAACTCCCTCGGGCAGCCGATCGACGGGCGTGGCCCCATCGACACGAAGGAGTTCCGACGCATCGAGATCAAGGCGCCGGGGATCGTCAAGCGCCAGCCCGTGAAGGAACCGCTCCAGACGGGCCTCAAGGCGATCGACTCGATGATCCCGATCGGC
>DOTC01000229.1 GCA_003513855.1 Deltaproteobacteria bacterium
TCATCGATTCGAAGGGGAACGTCCAGCCCTGCTCCTACTTCCCCGTAGTGGCGGGTAACGTGAAGAAGCAGCATTTCCGGGATATCTGGTACCACTCGGAGCTGTTCGAGTCGCTCCGGGCGTTCGAGAAGTACAAGGGGCGCTGCGGCGAGTGCGAATACCTGAACGTCTGTGGCGGGTGTCGCGCCCGGGCCGACGCCGTCCTGGAGGATTATCTCGAGGAGGAGCCGTTCTGCGACTACGTCCCCCTCCGCACGAAACGGCGGCTGGCGGCGGCGGTCGAGACGGGCAAAAAAACCGACGAGCAACTGACAAAACAGGGACGTTCCTAAACTTTTCAAACCGGGGACGTTCTTAAACTTTTTAATGTTCGCGGGGACTTCCCCCGAACCATCAGGACGCCCACTGACTTTCCGTACCGGATGCACGATTTTGGATTAAAAAGTTTAAGAACGTCCCCATACTGTGAGGTAACGATGGCGGACTACCGGTTCCTACGAGCATGCCGGCGCGAGCCGGTCGACGTGACGCCCGTCTGGATCATGCGCCAGGCGGGACGATACCTCCCCGAGTATCAGAAGATCCGGGGGAAGAACTCGTTCCTCACGATGTGCAAGAGACCGGAACTGGCGGCGGAGGTGACGATCCAGCCGATCGAGCGGCTCGGCGTCGACGCGGCGATCCTCTTCTCCGACATCCTCATCCCCGTGGAGGCGATGGGAGTCCCCCTCGAGTTCCACGAAGGGAAGGGACCGATCCTCGGGAAGGAGATCCGGGGGCAGGCCGATGTCGACGCACTGGCCGTCCCCGACCCCGCCGACAAGGTCCCCTTCGTGATGGAGGCGATCCGGATCCTCCGCAAGACGTTCGAGGGGAAGGTCCCGCTCATCGGGTTTTCCGGTCTCCCCTTCACCCTCGCCTCCTACATCGTCGAGGGAGGCACCTCCCGCAACTTCATCAAGCTCAAGACCCTCATGTACCAGGCCCCGGACGTCTTCCGCTCGCTCATGGGGAAGATCGCAAAAACGGTCATTGCGTACCTCAACGCCCAGATCGAGGCCGGCGCGCAGGCGATCCAGGTATTCGACACCTGGGCGGGGATCCTGACCCCGCGCGACTACGAGACGTACGCGCTTCCGTACACCCGCGAGGTGGTGGGGTCGCTGCGGCGCGACGGCGTTCCGGTCATCCACTACGCCAACGACTGCGCGATGCTCCTTCCCGCCATCCGGACCCTCCCCGTCGACGTCATCGCGGTCGACTGGCGGATCCCGCTCGACCGGGCCGCGGCCGAGGTGGGGCAAAACATCGCCCTCCAGGGAAACATGGACCCGACGATGCTCTTCCTCCCCCCGGGACAGATCGAGGAGTGCGTGCGGGACGTCCTCCACCGGGGGCAGTCCGCCGCATCCCACATCTTCAACCTGGGTCACGGCATCCTTCCGCCGACCAACCCCGAACACGCGGTCGCCATGGTGGAGGCGGTGCACCGGCTCGGAAGGAAGGGGTGAGCGCCCTCCAAGGGGGAGCACCTCTGTCCCCACCCTCCCCCCTCACGGGAGTTGTTCTGCTCAACATGGGAGGGCCGGACTCCCTTTCCGCCATTCGGCCGTTTCTCGCCNNACGCGCTCGAGGCGGCGCTCCGGGAGACGGGAGGTAACTTCCGGGTCTATGTGGGTATGCGCTACTGGCATCCCCTGGCCAAGCACGCGGTCCTGGAGATGAAGGACGACGGCGTCGCACGAGGGATCGCCCTTCCGCTCTACCCGCACTATTGCGCGGCGACCACGGGATCGAGCCTCTCCGACCTCCGCAGGTGGATGCGGTGGGCCGGGGCCGACTTTCCGATGGCAGAGGTGAGATCGTTTCCCGACGACGCCGGGTACCTCGCGGCCCTCTGCGGGCAGATCGAGGAAACGATCCAGGGGCAAAGCACCGGAGGAACCCACCTCCTCTTCAGCGCCCACGGGGTGCCAAAATCGTTCATCGACGGGGGCGACCCTTACCAGGCCGAGACGGAAAAGACGGTCGCTGCGGTGATGGAACGGTTTCCCGGAATCTCCCACTCGATCTCGTACCAGAGCCGGATGGGCAGGACGGAATGGTTGAAACCGGATACCGTGGAAGAGGTTTATCGCCTCGGGCGGGAGGGTGTCCAAACGCTGGCGGTCGTTCCTGTGAGCTTCGTCTCGGATCATGTCGAAACGCTCCACGAGCTGGACATCCGGCTCAAGGAAACGGCCAGGGAAGCGGGGATCGCCGCGTTTCTCCGGGTCCCGGCGCTGAACGACTCGCCCGCGTTCATCCGGGCCCTCCGGGACATCGTATTATCGGCCGCGGGCCAGTGAAAAGCGAACGGGAGGGGGCGTGAAGCGCATCGTTATCATCGGGGGGGGGATTTCGGGTCTGTGCACGGCCCACTACCTCGTCCGGGAATTCCTGAAATCCGGAAAGGCGGCNNAACGGCTTCCTCACGAACAAGCCCTACTCCCTCGAACTCGTGAAGGAGCTGGGCGCCGAGGACCGGCTTGCCCGCTCGTCGGATCTCGCCAGGAAGCGGTTCATCTTCTCGGGGGGGATGCTGCACAGGCTTCCCGAAAACCCCCCGGCGTTTTTCCGGTCCCGGCTTCTCTCCCTGCGCGGGAAGATCCGCATCGCCGGGGAGCTGATCGCCCCGGGGCCGCCTGTGGGGATCGACGAATCGCTCGGGGACTTCGCACGCCGGCGTCTGGGGGCAGAAGCGCTGGAAAAGCTCATCGATCCGATGGTCACGGGGATCTACGCCGGCGATCCGGACCGGATGTCGCTGCACAGCTGCTTCCCTCTGATCTACGACCTGGAGCGCAAGTACGGTGGTCTCGTGAAGGGGATGATCTCGCTCCAGCGGGAGCGCAGGAAGGCCGGGGAAAAACGGGAGATGTCGGCGGGGCCCGGGGGAATCCTGATGTCGTTCGACCACGGCGTCCAGACGCTCACCGATATCCTCACCGAGAAAGTGTCCGGCGGGCTCCACCTGGGCGTCAAGGTCGACCGGGTCATCCGCCGAGAGGGGAAGATCCTGCTCTCGCTCGAGGAGAACGGCCTGCGCGGAGAGATCGACACGGATGTGGTTGTGCTCGCCACGCCCGCCTACGGGGCGGNNCCCGAGGGGAAGGCCCTGATCCGGGCGATGGTGGGAGGCGTGCGCGGGCCGGAGCTTGCGGCCCTGCCTTCTTCCGAGCTTCTCGCACTCGTCCGCTCGGAGCTCTCGGCGACGATGGGGGTGACGGCCGATCCGGTCCTCGCCCGCACCTTTTTCCACGAGAGGGGGATCCCCCAGTACCTCGTCGGCCACGGAAAGGCGCTCTCGCGGATCGAGGAACGCCTTGCCGCGAACCCCGGCATCCACCTGAACAGCAACGCCTACCGGGGAATCGCCCTGAACGACTGCGTACTGCAATCCCGGCTGACCGCGGAACGGATCGCAAGGGAAATCGCGAATCCCGAGTGAGGTACGATGGAATCTCCCGGAATGCTCTCTGACGCCCTGATCCTCCTGGGCGCATCCGACTGAAAGGGAGGCTCTGCATGGGGCACATACGGAACGGACAGGGCGTGTACGGAAGGCTCCAGAAGAGGCTCGACCGGTTCCCGATCGGGGCGCCCCCCGCGCCCGCGCTCTACGAAATCCTGAAGCGCCTGTACACGGAAGAGGAGGCGGAGATCGCCTGCCGGATGCCGATCCGGTTCACCGACGTCGCCGGCATCGCCCGCCGCACCGGGAAGAGCCCGGAGACCCTGCTTCCCGCCCTGGAGCGGATGGCGGAGAAGGGGCTGGTGATGGACTTCGAGCACAAGGGGAAGGTGGAGTATATCCTCTCCCCCACCCTTTTCGGCTTCTTCGAGTTCGCCTTCATGCGGATCCGCGACGACATCCCCCAGAAGGAACTTGCCCGGTACATGGTCGAGTACGCACACGACCACCCGGATTTGACCCGTTCCATCCTCGCGGGAAAGGTCCGGCCCGGACGGACGCTGGTGCACGAGACAGCCGTCGACCCGGAGGACGCGACACGGATTCTCGACCACGAGCGGTCGGAGCAGATCGTCCGGGAAGCGAAGGCGTGGGCGGTATCGCTCTGCTACTGCCGGCACGTCATGGAGCACGAGGGGAGGGCCTGCACGCAGCCGATGGAGGTGTGCACGACCCTCAACGACGCGGCCGATTTTCTCGTGCGCCGAGGGCTCGCGCGGAAGATCTCCCGGGAGGAGGCCCTGGAGATCTTCGCGGCCACGCGCGAGGAGGGCCTTGTCCACATCGGGGACAACGTGAAGCGCCGCCCCGCGTACGTCTGCCACTGCTGCGGCTGCTGCTGCGCCATGCTTTCGGCGATCAACCGGTTCAAGATGTTCGACGCCGTGGTCACCTCCCCGTTCCTGGCGGNNCGAAGGCGGCCGTCTTCGGGGAGTCGTGCCTGGGTTGCGGCGTCTGCAAACCGGCCTGCGCGAGGAGCGCGATCCGGATGGAACCGAAGCGCCAGCGCATCCTCGTCCCGGAGAGCGCCTGGCAGCGGGCGGTTCTCATGGCCATCGAGCGGGGGAAGTTCCAGAACCTTCTCTTCGACGACTTCGACCGTCTCGACCACGCCGCCCTGCGCGCCATCACGCGGATCGTGATCGCCCTTCCGCCGGTGAAGAAGGCCCTGCTCTCGGAGCAGGTCCAATCGCGGTTCTTCCGGGCCCTCGCCGGCTGAAGAAGGAGGAGAACGAATGCGCAGCTACCGGAAGGAGTTGTGGTTCACCATCCCGAGGCGGATGGAGTTCGTGAACATCACCCGCGACGTCGACGCCTGTCTGAAGGAGAGCGGGATCCGCGAGGGGCTGTGCCTGGTCAATGCGATGCACATCACCGCCTCGGTCTTCATCAACGACGACGAGAGCGGGCTCCACCAGGACTACGCGCGCTGGCTCGAGGAGCTGGCCCCCCACGAGCCGATCTCGCGCTACCTGCACAACCGGACCGGGGAAGATAACGGAGACGCGCACCTCAAACGCCAGGTGATGGGCCGCGAGGTGGTCGTCGCCGTGACCGGGGGGAAGTTCGACTTCGGTCCCTGGGAGCAGATCTTCTACGGCGAGTTCGACGGTAGGAGGAAGAAGCGGGTCCTCGTCAAGATCATCGGGGAGTAGGCAGCCGGTCCGGGCGGCGTCCGCGAAGCAGAAGAAGGGGGATCAGCAGCATCAGTCCGGACGCGGCGGAGCCTAGCGTCTCCGCTCCCGCGGCCCGGGCCGCCATGGCGCACCCGCCGCCGGAGGCGCCCACTGCGGCGGCCTGGGCTGCGGGAGCCCCCGCCGGGGAGGCGACAAACGCATGGGTCTCCCCCGTCGCCGTCGTCCCGGACCCCGCCACTTGCCCAAGGTCGTTCATGGCGGCAGCTTCCGTGGCTGTCCATCCGGGGAAGGAAAGGATCTCGTATGTTCCCCCCGACCGCAGAAAGCTTCGCCTCCCTTCCGGGGAATCACCGTATCCGGCCACCATCTCCAGGTTGTTGATCGCGGTGGCGTTCGACGAGCTCCATCCGGGAGGGGTCATGGAGACGAAAAAGGGGTCGGAGAAAACAAACCCCCTGTCGACCCCCGACTCCCGGGAGTTGACCGCAACCCGTCCGTTTTCGTTTATCCATCGGGGGGATGCGGAGCTCGCCCCGGGGGGGGTCAGGTCCCGGTACCCCTGTTTCGGGAGATAGAGCCGCGCAGTGCCATCCCCCTTTCCGACGATCTCTCCCGAGGAGTTCCCGGCCACCACGGCGGAAAACCCGGGGAGGACCTCCGCCACGCCGCCCCGGGACACGAAGGCCCCGAACTCCCCTTGTCCGCCGACCGCGCCGTCCTCCCCGAGGTACGCGGCCTCGGAGCACCCCCACCCCGGCGTCGGGTCGAGATAGATCGCTCCGCGCAACAGGAAGGCATGGAGGACTCCGTCTTTCACGAAGGTCCCGGCGATCTCCCCGTAGTCATTGATCCAGACCGCCTTCGCGCTGTCAGCCCCCGGGGGGAGAATCTCGGTGATCCTTCCGGAAGACCAGAGAAAACCGCGCTCTCCGGATGCGGTCGTGCCGTATCCCACCACCTCTCCGCGCCCGCTTATGGACATCACCCGGGAGTCGTTCCAGCCGGCCGGGTGGATATCCTCATACAGGTAGGACTCCCCGAGTGCCTGCGAAGGGAGAAGCCAGAGGGGAAGAGACAGGAGCACAAGCAATGACAAGACGCCGGCTGGAACGATCTTCCTGGTGAACTCTCGCATTCTGCCCGAAAAGGGAGCAAAATACGGTCCAATGGGCGCCAAGAGCAAGGATATTGATTTTATACATCTTTTTAATATAGACGGCGAGAGGAACGGCAGGGAAGAAGAAAAGTTTTTCCCAATGAGCGTCCCTGAAAGGGAAAAACTTTTCTTATCGGTGGATCGGAGCAGGCTTTTCTCCCCGCGAGTCCTGTGAAGCAGGAGTTCAGGCGGCCTTCCCGGACGCGCCGTCCGTTGACCGCAGGGATCCGATATAAGAGGAAACGGGCAGGGGATCCAGGCCAAAAGCGGAATAGTACGGACCACCGTCGCAGGCGCTCCCCGCGAGCAGGACGTCGAGCATCTCCGGGGCAAGGGGGAATTTCTCGAACCGGGAAAGGATCCGCGTCGCGCGCCGGATGCGCGGAACGGAAATGCGGGCCTTCCGGACCCGGACGCCGGTTGCCGCCGCGATCCGGTCGACCAGTTCGTTGTATGTGAAGCGCTCCGGCCCGCCGACGTCGAAAGACCGTTTCTCCGTGTCAGGGCGGGACAGACAATCCGCGATCCCCTTGACCACGTCCCCGACGAACACGGGCTGCAGGAGGAACTCCCCGTCGCCCGGGACGGGAAGAACCGGGGCGCGGCGAACCGCCCGCCCCAACTCGGTGAAGAACCGGTCTCCCGGCCCGAAGATCCCGGCCGGCCGGAAAACGGTCCAGGAGAGCCCGGAGGTCCTGACGATCTCCTCCGCCCTTCCCTTCGAGTCGAAGTAGCCGCCTGGGCCGCCCGCCTCCGCCCCGAGTGCGCTCACGTGCACGAACCGCGGAATCCTCCAGTGGTTCGCCGCGTGCACGGCGTGCCGGGTGGCTTCCACGTGAACCTTCTCGAACGTCTCGTCCCGCGCCGGGAACTCCCGGATGATGCCCGCCAGGTGGACGATCGCCCCGGTGCTCTGGGCCGCGTTCCCCACGCACTCCCGGTTGGTGACGTCGCCGGGCGTCACCCTGCACACGCGCCGGACATCTTCCGGGATGCGTCCTTCCGATCCGACCCGGACAAGGAGGCGGGGAAGGAATCCCCTCGCGATCAGTGCGCGGCAGACATGCCGCCCCAGAAACCCCGTACCACCGGTCACCAGAATTTCCCTGTATTCGAGAAACGGAACCTTCGCCATGATCTTTTGATGCTTCGGGCGGCCCGGGTGTTTCTGCTTCCCCCTCGATTGCTCCGCTTGCTTCCCCACCGGCTTTATGGCATGTACTTACTTACGAGAAGCGGGGCTTCGAACGAGAAACCCCGTGCCGCAAAAAGGAGGAAGCCATGCCCACCTATTCCTTCGAGTGCAAAAAATGCAGGAAGAAGTTCCAGGAAATTCTCTCCTTCTCGGAATTCGAATCCGGTAAGCGGAAGTGCCCGAAGTGCGGCAGCAAGAGCGTCTCCCAGGTGCTCGAGACCTTCTACGCCAAGACGTCCCGGAAGTCGTAGGAAGGGGATTTCGTGGAGGAGTTCGTAGGGGTCGAGACGTGGCGCGTGTTCCGCATCATGAGCGAGTTCGTGGAGGGGTTCGAGGCCCTCCGCAGCGTCGGCCCGGCCGTCTCCATCTTCGGCAGCGCCCGCGCCAAGCGGAGCAACTGGTCNNGGCCCCGGGATCATGGAGGCGGCGAACCGGGGTGCCAAGCGCGGCAAGGGGCTCTCCATCGGGCTCAATATCCAGCTCCCCGAGGAGCAGAAGGTTAACCGGTACCAGGACAAGTCCCTCCACTTCAAGCATTTCTTCGCGCGCAAGGTGATGTTCGTGAAATACGCGGCCGGCTACGTCATCATGCCCGGCGGGTTCGGCACGCTCGACGA
>DOTC01000143.1 GCA_003513855.1 Deltaproteobacteria bacterium
TTCCGCATAGACGTCTCCTTATATAGATGTTCGTCCAGATTCGAAGATTCGGCAACCGTCCCCTGCTTGCAAAATATTTGCATTTGCAATATAATTGCAATATGGGAGAGGTCTCATGAACCCGCCTGCGGAAGCGCTGCGAAAGCTCGGATACCCCGCCACGCGGGGGAGAGGGGAGGTCCTGCGCATCCTGGCGGAAAGCTCTCTCCCGTTGTCGCCGAAAGAGATCCGGGACCGGTTCCCCGCGCCCAAACCCGACGCGTCCACCGTCTACCGGAACCTCTCCCTGCTGGTCTCCCTCGGGATGGTTCGAAGCGTGGCGCTGCACGAGCGGAGCCGTCGCTACGAGATCGCCACCGAAGGGACCCACCGGCACCGGGTCGTCTGCAGGGGGTGCGGAAGGATCGATTCGTTCCAGCCCCGATTGTGCGACCTCTCCCGTATCGAGGCCGACATCCGCGTCACCCTCGGATACGACGTGAGGGAGCATTCCCTCGAATTTTTCGGCGCCTGCCCGGACTGCGCCCGGACGGAGACGCGACGATGACCGTCCTGGCCACCCTGTTTGCGGCCGTCCTGGCCCTCGTTTCCTTCCCGCAACCTGCGCAGGGGGCCGGTCTCCGCGTCCTCACCTCCTTCCTCCCGATCGACGTCTTCACGCGAAACGTCGTCGGCGACGCTCCGGGGGTCGCCGTAGAGAGGATGCTCCCGGCGTCCCTGGGGTGCCCCCACGACTATTCGCTCTCCCCCGGGGACATGAAGAAGATCGCCGAGGCGGACCTTTTCCTCGCAAACGGGCTCGGGATGGAGGAATTCATCGGCGCTCCCGTCCGGAGGGCAAACCCGGAGATCCGCATCGTGGAAACCGCATCCCTCGTCCCCCCGATCCGGGCGGCGGGAGGGCACGGGGAGATCAACCCGCACACGTGGGTCAGTCCCCGGAACGCCATCGNNGAGGCCTCGGGACGATTCCGCAACCGGAACATCGTGACCTTCCACAACGTCTTCGACTACCTGGCCAGGGACCTCGGCCTCGTCGTCGTGGGGGTTATCGAGGGGACGCCGGGACAGGAACCGTCCGCCGGCGAGATGCGTGACCTGATCCGCACGATCCGCGAAAAGAGGGCGGCCGCCGTCTTCGCGGAGCCCCAGTACCCGGGGAGGCTCGCCGCGATGATCGCCGCGGAGGCCGGTGTCCCCGTTCTCGCGCTCGACCCGTTCTCCACGGGGTCCACGACGCCCACCTCGTACGAGGACGCCATGCGGCGGAACCTGCGGACGCTCGCGGAGGCGCTGGGGACCCGATGACGGTCACGGCTCACCATCATACGCTCGAAATCCGAAATCTTTCCGTCCGGGCGGGGGGAGTGGAGATCCTTTCCGGGATCCACGCCGACATCCGGTGCGGGGAGGTCACCGCCCTGGTCGGACCGAACGGCGCGGGGAAGACGACGCTTCTCCTGGCCATCCTGGGACTCGTCCGCTACACGGGGGAGATCCGCTTCTGCCGCGCCGAAGAGCACGGGGAGGGCGCTCCCCGGATCGGATACGTCCCCCAGCGGCTCGATTTCGACCGGAACGCCCCCATGACGGTGCTCGACTTCCTGGCGCTTTCCTCCCAGAGGTACCCGGTCGTCTTCGGGCACTCCGCGCGGTCGAAACGATCGGCCAGGGAGACCCTTGCCCGGGTGGGAGTCGACCACCTGATCTCCCGCCCCCTGGGAAAACTTTCGGGGGGGGAACTCCAGCGGATCCTGCTCTCCCTCGCCCTTCGCGACGACCCGGACATCCTGCTGCTGGACGAGCCCGTGTCCGGTGCGGACCTCTCGGGCGAGGGCCTGTTCTGCGAATTCCTCGGGCAGATCCACAGCGAGTCCCGGTTCAGCCTGCTCCTCGTGAGCCACGACCTCTCCGTGGTCAGCCGTCATGCCGACCGCGTCATCTGCCTGAACCGGAGGATCATCTGCCAGGGAGCAACGACGGAGATGCTCACCCCGGAGAACCTCGAGGCGATGTACGGCAGCGGCGCGCATCTTGTCAGCCACGGCCCCGCCGACGGCAGCGGTCACCTGCACCCCCCCCCGGCTGCCGATGGGGACGGGAACAAAAGGGATTGACGGTGGAATCGCTCCCCGACTTCCTGTTTTCCGCGATGGGGAGGATCCTGCCGTTCGGCTTCGCGGAGCCGCTCTTCATGAAGCGGGCGATCCTGGCGATGCTCTTCATCGCCCCTGCGGCGGCGGCCGTGGGCGTCCCCCTCGTCCACTTCCGGATGGCGTTCTTCTCCGACGCGATCGGGCACTCCGCGTTCACCGGCGTGGCGATCGGCGTGCTTCTGGGGGTGCACCCTCTCCTGACGATGGTCGCCTTCGGCCTGTTCGTGGCCTGGGCGATCACCCGGGTCAAGGGACGCACGGAGCTTTCCCCGGACACCGTCATCGGGGTCTTCTTCTCCACGGTCATCGCCCTGGGGGTGGCGATCATCAGCGCCCAGAAAGGGCTCACGCGCAATCTCCAGGCATACCTCTACGGCGACCTTCTCGCGGTCTCCGGGACGGAACTGCTCTGGATGGGGGCGCTCCTGATCGTGGTCGGCGCCTACCTGTTCCTCACCTTCAACAGGATCATGCTCCTGGGCGTCCACGAGGGGTTCGCCCGGTCGATGGGCGTTCCCGTGTACGCTCTGGAGGTCTCATTCGCCCTCGTCGTCGCCCTCGTGGTCACGACCGCCATCCGGGCGGTGGGAATCCTCCTCGTCACGGCGCTTCTCGTCGTCCCGGCCGCAGCAGCCCGGAACGTGGCCCGCGGGGCCGTTTCCGCCTTCTGGGTGGCCATCGCCATCGCCGTGGTCTCCGGCCTCTCGGGGATCGCCGCCTCGTATTACCTGGACACTGCCACGGGGGCGACGGTGGTGCTGTTCGCCGCCGCGCTTTTCGCCGCCACGGCGATGCTCAAAGGGATGTTCCGCCGGTAGGGAGCGCACCGGAGAGCTGGCTGTGCAGGCAGGAAAAGGGGGAGGGAGATCCCCTCCCCCGGAATCTTTACCGGGCGGTCACGTCAGGACGGTTCCGGCCGTGCGAGAGGAAAATAGGAGCAGCAGGCTATTCGGTCTCGGGCTTGGCGTACTTCGCTTTTTCGGTTGCCATCGCCTCCCTGCCCGCATCGTAGGCGGCCTTGATGATCGCCTTCTCCTCCTCCATGAAGGACTCGACTTTCTTCTTGACGTCCCCACTCCACCCTTCGGACCTTTTCTTCATGTCTTCCACAACGTTGCTGATCTTGACCCTCGCCTCCTGGCCGGCGACGGGAGCGTACAGAAGGGCCAGCCCCGCGCCGATCAGACCGCCGGCAAGAAACGCCACGAACACCCCTCCCGTATTGCAGTTGCAGCTTTCATCCGCCATGACGACCCTCCTTTCGAAAGATTCGGTTCGCGACAAGGGAAATGGCGGCCTTGGAACCCGCCAGGACCCCTGCCATGTTCCCCAGAACCGGGACGACCGCGTAATCCAGTACCCCCGATGCCGCATCCAGCGTCCTGCGCAACTTCCGGGCCCCTTCCGTCACGTGCTCGACGTTGGCCACGCCCTTCTCGGCATGGATCAGGATCTCCCGCAGAACGCCATTGGTCTTCCGGAGATCTTCCGCCGTCTTCTCGACCTCCTGGAGGGACCGGTCGAGGCGGCTCGACAATCGTTCAATGGCTTTCAGGAGCCTCCAGATGGCCCATGCCGTCACGACAAGCACCGCGATGGCTGCAATGACCAGAACCGTCAGCAGATTCGACTGGGTGGTCAAGCCGGATCCCCTTTCTGTCGTTAGGATACTGCAAACGGGTACATCGTTCCGCCGAGTATGAAGATAAAATACAGGAAAGGATCCCCTCCTGCAACCACTCCTGCAGTACAATGGAGTAAACAGGGGGAAAAATTCGCTCCCGGGGCTTCCCCGGACGGAACCGAAGCCCCCCCCCGACTGTCAAAAGAGACAAGGGGTCGCCGTGGACTCAGCCGCTCCTCCGCGCAACCGCCCGAAGAGCCGCACGAGCGAGGCGGGAAGCCGGCCCGTCGATCTCCTTGTGGAAACCTTCCGGGAGGGGAAACCCGGGGCGTTCGACGCCATCGTCAGGGCCCACCAGGACCGGGTTTTCGCGTTCTGCGCCCGGATGCTGTCCGACCGGGAGGATGCATTGGACGTCGCCCAGGAGGTCTTTCTCTCGGCCTACCGGAACCTGGAGGGGTTCCGCGGGGAGTCTTCGCTCTCCACCTGGCTTCTCCGCATCGCGGCCAACCGGTGCCTGAACCGGATCCGCCAGCGGACGGCCCGGGCTGCCAGGGAGGTCATGCCCGGCGAAACGGAGGGGAAAGACGACGTTCCCTTCCAGCCTCCCGGCAAGGAGGAGGACCGCCCCGACCGCATGGCGGAAACCCGGGAGACCGGGAGGATCCTGGAGGCGGCGATCGCAAGGCTCGACGAGGATTCCCGGATGCTTGTGCTTCTGTCGGACGTCGAGGGGTTTTCGTACGAGGAACTCGCGGGGGCGGTGGGAATTCCCCTGGGGACGGTGAAATCGAAGCTCCACAGGGCGAGGATGGCGCTGCGGAAGATGCTGGCGCCGGTCGTGTAACGGGGTGGCGTGGATGGAATGCACGAGGACAGAGGACCTTCTTTCCGGTTACCTGGACGGGGATCTTCCGGAGGGGGAGAGGGAGGGGATCTCGGCGCACCTTGGGCAATGCCCCCGGTGCGCCGAGGAAGAGAGGGCCCTGAAGGAAACGCTGTCTCTCCTCCGGAACCTGCCGGCGGAAAAAGCCCCCCCCGGACTGCTCGAGGGGGTGCTCCGCCGCATCGACCGGGAGAAGGAGGCGGTACCCCTGTGGAAGAAGCTGTTCCTGCCCGCCCATATCAAGATCCCCCTCGAAGCCGCTGCCGTGGCGCTGATATTCCTGCTCGCCTACGGAATCCAGAAAGAGATCCCGGGGACGAAGACCCGCCCGTCTCCCACCGCGTCCGTCGAGAGCGGAAAACCGGCGGCTGGTGCCGAAATGCGTGCAAAACGGCAGAAGGCGAGCCCCNNGCCGCCGACCGGAAGGTCGAGGAGAAAACGGCCCCCGTTGCGGCCAAGGAGGAATCGACCGCCGAAAAGGAGGAAGCGACCGTTCCCGGGCCTCCTCCCGGAAAACCGTCCGTCCATGCGAAATCCGAAATTCCGGCGGGACTCGCCGCCCGCGTGAGCACCGGGGGCGGGGCGATCGAACCCGCATCTCCCCGGGAGACCCCGGCGGCCCGCGGCTTTTCCGCGCCGCTGGCACGGCTGCAGAACCCGATGCTTTCCGGGAAGGACGTGACGATCGAGGTTGCCCCGAGCGACCGGATCGGGATGGAGGACCGCATCGCCGGAATCGTCCTGCGCCTGGGGGGGGCGGTCGCCTGGGAAACAACGATTGCGGTGTCGGGCGCATCCGGGGAGAGGATGCCGGTCTCCGAGGTCTTGCGGGTTCGCCTGCCGGCGGATTCCGCCGACGCCTTCCTCGAGGAGCTGGGGAAACTGGGGACCATCCCCGCGGAGGAGATCTCCGGCAGGCCCGACACCCCTGCCGGCCCGTTGCCTGGCGCCGTCGCCTACACGGTCCGGATCCGCGTCCGATAAGCGACTCCCCGCCGGGCAGATGACGCCCGGTTTCCTCCCTATTCGGATTCCCTGGCGTAGTCGAACAGGGTCCGGTATTTCCGGCACTGATCGAACTTGAGATAGGGGATTACCCGGCCCGTCGCTTCCCGGCTCATCGGGAGAAACTTCCCTCTGGCCTTCACGCAGACCTTTCCGCCGCAGACCAGTTCCCCGGTGCTGTAGGCGATCCGACCCTGGTCCTCCTCGAGGCGGCTCGCGATCTCGATCTCCTCCCCGACGGAGACCGGCGCAAGGTACTTCACGGTCAGTTCCCCCGTGAGGTACATCGGGTGCCGGGTCCCGAACACCGTGGCCGCCCACCCCATCGACTCGTCCAGGAGAGCCGCGATGACGCCCCCGTGCGCGACGTCCTTGTAGCCGTTGACGTGCCGGGGAAGGATCACCCGCGCTCTCACGGCCTCCCCCTCGACAAAGAACCGGGTGCGCACCCCGCAGCCGTTTTCGTCCCCGCAGATGAAGCACCGGGAAGAGTGGGGAAGATACTCCCTCTCCGCGTCGTCCATCTCCTCTCCTTTCCCGCCGCCCTACCGGAGGGCGCCCTGCCAGGTTCCCCTCCTCTCCAGTTCGGCCGCCACATCCCGGGCCATCTCCCTGCCCCCTTTCTCCCAGAGGGGAGCGATCAGCATCTCGGGAGGCGCCGACCCGATCAGCCGAAGCACGGCGACCTCGGGGGAAAGCCGTTCGAGGAAATCCGCGCAGGCGGAGACATATTCCCCGTATTCCGGCACCCGCACCCGTCCTCTCTCCCACTCGTTCGCCAGGGGACTCCCGGCCACGACGTGGAAGTGATGAAGCTTCACCCCCTGGATATCGAGGCCGGAAAGAAAGCCGGCCGTCTCCACGAAGTCCGTGCGCGTGTCCCCGGGAAGGCCGTAGATCAGATGGACCCCGGTGTCGATCCCCCGGGCCCGCACCGCCGCGACGGCAGCCACGAACTCGTCGACGGTGTGCCCGCGGTTGATCCCCGCGAGGACAGCGTCGGATTTCGACTGGAGCCCGATCTCGATCGAGACGTATGCGGTCCGACCGATCCCCTCCAGCACGTCGAGGACCTCGGGGCCGAGGCAGTCGGGCCTGGTGCCCACGACGATCCCGGCGACTCCGGGATGGCAGAAGGCGGCGCGGTAGAGCCGCTCCAGCTCCCCGGGGGGTGCATAGCTGTTGCTGAACCGCTGGAAGTAGACCAGGAAGTTCCGGGCGTTCCGGTGCCTCCCGGGAGCAAGAATCGTCCGCCGGACCTGCTCCTCGACGGGAAGCCCCGGGTACAGGATCGCGCCGTTGAAGGAGTCGTTGTTGCAATACAGGCAGCCGCCCGTCCCGCGGGTCCCGTCCCGGTTCGGGCAGGTGAAGCCGCCGTCGACGCTGATTCGCACCGCGGCCCCTCCGACCCGCTTTCGCAGATAGGAGGCGTAATTGTGGAACCGGAGATCCGGGTGGAGGGGAGGGAACAAGGGTCTTACGTCCCCCTCACCCGCCGGCCGGCAACAATGCACAACATTGCTTCATTCTACCAAAGGGGGCGACGCGGAGGGAGGGATTTGCCCAAATAGCTCTGCCCGGTGATCCCGGACCTCCCGGAGAATCCCGGTCGGGCACCCGGGAACGCCTGCCTCGAGGCAACGCTGTTCCGCTTCGTCGAATGCCTCTTTCGCGGCGGCAGGCTGTCCCATGCGCATCCGCAGCACCCCGAGCGTGTCGAGGAGCGTCGCGGTGCGGTTCTCTTCCCGGGAGAGGACCGCTTCCATCCCCGCTGCAGCTTCCTCCCTCTCCTCCCCGGAAAGGATCGCCGCCCAGGCGAGGTTGTTGGTCGCCTCGGGATTGCCGGGCCGGATCCCAAGCGCCTCCCGGTACTCCTCCCTCGCCTTCCCGTACTCCCTCTTCGCCAGCCGGACGTTGCCGAGGTTCACCCGTGCCTGGAAAGACTTCCCGTCCTTCCGGAGAGCCCGCTCGTACTCCCGGATCGCCAGGTCGTATTCCCCGCTGCGCTCGTACGCCACGCCGAGTTCGAGGTGCTCTCCCGCCGTCAGGGGGTCCTCGAGAACGATGATGCGCGGCATCCTCCCGCACCCCGCCGCCAGGACCGCCTGCAGGAGCAGAAGGGAAAGGGCAAGCGACGGAACCCCCCGCAGACGGCGGAGCCGCCTCCCGACCCTGCCGATCATTTCGCGTCCCTCCGCACGACGACCGCCAACCGCCCCATCTTCGCCCACTGGGCATCCAGGGTGGAGTACGGGATCACCTTCCCCTCGTCCCGGCCCGAGTGGGCCACCACCCCGTCGGGAGTCACGCCGAACGCCAGCAGGTAGTGCGGACGGCTCACGACCCAGATCCCGAGGTCCACAAGGAGGAGTAAGGGGGTCCCCTCCGAAATCCTCTCACGCAGGCCCGCGAGATCGAGGTCCACGACCTCCGCCTCGAACCCGCGCCGCCTCGCGGCCGCCGCCAGATCGGTGATGAGCGGTCCGCGCAGCCCGGCGGTCTCCGTCTCGCGCACGATTTCCCCGGTCCGCACTTCCATCCCGTAAAACCGGAGAAGCATCGCAAGGGAGGAAGGGCCGCAGCTGTCCTCCTCCTGGGGCAGGAAGGGGACTCCCGGGATGACGNNCCCCGATGCCGGGATCCCTCGCGCATCCCCCCAGAATGAAAAAGGCGCCGCCCGTGAGCAGGGCGGCGCCCATCACGCGTCTTCCCATCGGGCTCAGCGGATGATGACCTCCTTGTTCATCAGCTTGATGATCACGATGATGAGAATGACCAGGATCGCCGCCCCGATGAGGAAGCCCAGCGCGTCGCTCGTCCCCTCGGCCGCCCGGTCGGTGAGGGAGGCCAGCCGGTGCAGGTCCCCGTCGCTCATGGAGCGGATCTTGGTCATCGCCTCTTCCGGAGACACCCCGTAATCCGTGAGCTTCTGGAGTACGATCTTCTGCTCGAGGAATGCCTGGATCTTCCCGGCGTCCGCGTCCCGGACCGCCACGCCACCCGTCCCGTGGGACGCGACGAGGCCTGCCAGCGCCTCCCCCCGGATCGTCCCGAGCACCCCCATCCAGCACGCCATCATCAAAGCCAACGCGAAAAACCAGCCCGCCTTCCTCATCGCTTTCATAGAATGACCTCCTCCGATGATCTCCCGTCCGTTTCCGTTCCCGGTATCTTCGCAAAAATCCCCCCGTCGGGCAAGCATGCGTGACCCCTCCCCGCCGGAGGGCATCCGCGGAACCGCGCGCGAAGCAGGGGGGAGCCGGTCAGCGGTAGCGGTCGAGGAGGGTTTCCAGGTCGGCCAGGGCCTTCTCCATCGCTGCGCGGCACGTTTCGCGGTCCAGCAGGCAGAGGCGTTCCGCATTCTCCATCACGACCGCCCACCGTTGCCGGTCCTCCCGCAGGCGGCCCACGAACCCGTTGAAGGCGGAGGCGAGCTCCGGCACCAGATCGCCGTGGCGGAGGAAAAACGGCTTGACCGGCTCACCGTCGAGGAGCTCCCCCATCGTCCTCTCCAGCCGGAAGATCGGCCCGGCGATCTTGTGGAGGACACGGATGCAGAGGAAAGCCGCGGCTACCCCGACCAGGAGGATGTAGACCAGCAGGGAAAGGAGGACAACCGGAAGCAGCCCGTCCCCCAGCCGCCGCAGCGCGTGAAATACCGCGCCGTACCCCCCCGTGAGGGGGACCGACAGGAGCCGGGAGAATAAAAGGAACAGGAACAGCGTCCCCAGCCCCGAAGAGGCAAGCCAGTACAGAAGGAACCGTCCCCAGAAGGCGCGGCCCGCGACCGGCCCCGGGCTCTCCCCTCTCCAGGGGCTCAAGGGACGACCCTCACGATCTTCCTCTTGAGAGCATCCCATCGTCTTTCGAACTCCTCCTCCGACAGAGCGGAGCTGCGCATCGCTCCCGCCTCCCCGCGGATCTCCCCGATGAGGGCAAGGGTGTGCGCCCGGACCTCGTCGATTTCCGCCCCGCATTCGACGATCTCGTCGACGCCATGGACATCCGTCGGGGAGGAGAGGTCCCCCCCTGCCGACAGCTCGAACGCCCCGACCAGCAGGGAAATTCCCTTCCGGATCCTGCGCAGGGACCAGAGGAGCGCCAGGGATCCTCCCGCGAAGATGAGAGCGAACAGGACGAGAAGCCACCGGACCAGAATATCGCTCACGATAGGGAAGGGAGTGGGGAACCCGAAATGGCCTCTGCTGGCGGCGATTCCAAGGGCCTCCCGGATGTCCCGGAGCAGGAGGAACCCGACGAGTGCCCCTGCGGCGAGGATGACGGCGGCGACGAGGACCGCGGGCGCCCCCTGGAATCTCGGGTTGACCAGCCTGCTCCGCCGCTGGAGATGGGGATACGGAGACCGCTTCATCGCTCTTTTCCGTGGCACCCTTCGCACAGCGGCGCGAATCCCCGGACGGGGTCGGACCGCCTCGCGAAGTAGGTCCGGAAGGCGGGCTTCGAACCCGGCGGCGCTCCCGCAGGCTCCGCCTCCTGGGTTGCGTACGACCGGGTCGGGGAGAGGAAAGGCCCGTGCGCGGTGTGGCAGGTGAGGCAGGACAGCCTCCCCTCGCGGTCCAGCCGGAAATCTTCCGGAACCGTCATGCGATAGGGGTCGTCCCCGGGCTTCGCCCCTCTCGGATGGGTGACCCCCAGTCCCTCGAGAGAGTGGCACCCCAGACAGAATGCGTCGGTCCCCGGGACGAACCGGTCCGGATCCAGCTCGGACTCCCGATAGACGTGGCACCGGCCGCAGCTCGCGGGATTCCGGAAATGGGAATGGGGGCCTGCCCCGGCGCCCGGGGTCCCTTCCCCCGCCGAAGGGAGAACGGGGGGGAGCGAAAGGAACAGGAGCAGCGCGAGGAGGACGTTCCCGGATGCGCTTCCCGCCATCTTCCTGCCGAAATCCCGGCCCGCCATGCTAGAGCACCCGGACGGGCATGACGATCATCGGAAGCCCGTGGAAGACGAGTTTCCTCTGCGCGAGAAACGCCGTCTGGTTGTGGAGCACCCGGTTGATGAAGGTCTCCTCCTCGAACACGAGCTGGCCCGCGAAGAACGTGATGTTGGGAAAGTCCTTGGCGATCTCCGGCGCCAGGTGGTCCACCACCGTGATGACGTCGGTCCCGACCTCGCTGCGCGCTTCGGCGTAGTAGCCGTGCCCCTTGGCGAACTCGACGTATTGCATCAGCTGGTTCTTCAGATCCTCCCCGAGATTTTCGATCTCCTCGACCCCCTTGAACGTGCTCGAATCGATCACGCCCGCGGAAAGGAAGACGAAGTTCCGGAACATCCCCGGAAACGACCGGATCACGGAGAAAAAGACGTGCATCCCCATCCCGTTGTAGCCGGAGACCATGATGGCGGCGGTGGGGCTGTCCTTTCGGGGAACCGGCTCCTGTTCGGATGGCACCGTTACGGGGGGAAGCCCCGTCAGGAGCTCGTCCAGCCGTCGCATGTACCCTTCCACATTCCGGTAATGCCGCCGGATCAGGAACGAAAGCACGATGAAGGCCCCCGTGATCAGCAGGGTCAGCCACCCCCCCTCCGGGAACTTGATCAGGACCGTCGCGCTCAGGATCGATGCGGTCAGGAGGAACCCGATCCCGTTCATTCCCAGCCCGAACTTCCACTCCTGCTCCCACCTGCGGCTCCTCAACCAGTGCACGCACATCCCGAACTGGTCGACGGTAAAGGTGAGGAACACGTTGATCGAGTACATGATGACGAGGTACTTCACGGATCCGCCGGTGATGTACAGCATCACGATGGCCATGATGCCCATGAAGTACACCCCGTATTTGGTCACCAGCCGGTCGGAGAGGTGCGCAAACCGGTGGGGCATGTAGGAGTCGACCGCCATGCTTGACAGGACCTGCGGGCCCCCGAGGAACCCCGTCTGGGCGGCGACGAACAGGAGGGTCGCCTCCGTCACCAGCACGAACGCAACGATCAGGCTTTTGGCCCGGCCTTCCCAGAGGGTGCCGACGACCCCCTCGATCAGGGAGGCGTTGAGCGTCTTCCCGGGGAGATGCTCCACCCCGTTGAGCATGTATCCGAGGATGATGCCTCCCGCGACGAAAGAGAGCGAGAACGCCATGTACAGGAGCGCCTTCTTCCCCGTCTTTACGCGGGGTTCCCNNGACCGCCTCGATCCCCGTGTACGTCCCGGCCCCCATCGAATAGGCCCGCATCACGACCACCCCCACTCCGAACAGCCCCAGCTCGCCGACGGCGGAGGACATGTCTCCCGACACGTTGGCGGCGATGGAGGGCAGCTCCGGCACGTGTCTCAGGACCGCATAGAGAACGAGCGGAACGTGGCAGAAGATGAAGGCGAGGAAGATGGGGGTGAGGACCGTGACCGATTCCTTGATCCCCCGCAGGTTGAGCACGATGAGGAGGATGATGACGAACGCAATGGTCGAGAACTTGAACGCCTGCCACCCCAGCGGGAGGAAGCTGTAGACCGCATCGACCCCCGCCGCCACGGAGATGGTCACGGTCAGGACGTAGTCGATGACCAGCGCCGAGCCGGAGACGACCCCCGCCTTCTGCCCGAGCAGCTTGGCGGCGAGGATGTACCCTCCCCCGCCCATGGGAAACTTCTCGATGATCCGCGCGTAGCTCCCCGAGATGATGAAGACGGTCAGGACCGTGGCGATCGCGATGAAGATCGCCAGGGAGGTGTGTTCCCCGAGGGCGAGGAACGCCTCCTCCGGGCCGTAGGCGGAGGAGGAGATCCCGTCCGCTCCGAGGCCGACCCACGCGAAAAAGGCGACCAGCGAGACACGGTGGAAGAGTTTCGGGTCGAACAGGTCGCGGGGCGCCCCCAGGAGGAACCGCTTGGCGCGCTGGAGAAAGGATGCTATTCCCATAGAGGTTTGCGCCTTCCTCCCCGCATTTCACGCATTCGACAACGTTCAATACTATTCGGCCCGGATCCTCCCGTCAAACCGCCAGAAAAAAAACGGGGGCCCGAGGCCCCCGTCGAACGCTTTGGGGGCCTTGTCCCGAGGCCCCCGATCCGGTTGGGGTTGACTGACTCCCGACCGTCCTGTTGGTATCCATATCGTCCGGCACCCCGAGGAACTTTAGGGAAGGATGCGCGACCGCTCAAAACACCATCTCCACCTCGGAATACGGCATGGGGTAGACCAGAACGACGAGGTCGTGCAGCTGGCCCTTCTGGTCGTTCACGAAGTTCCGGTAGACGCCCACGCGATCGAACCCCATCTTCTCGAATGCCCGGATGGCCGCCTGCTGCTCCTCGATCGCCTCCGCCACGAGGTGGCGCAGGGCGGCCTTCTCGCCCAGGTGGCGCATCTCCCGGATCATCGCCGTCCCGAGGCCCCGCTGACGGAACGCCGGCGCGATCTGGATCCGGATCGTCCCGACCCGCTGCATCCAGCCGGTCCTGTTCCGGTGGAGGGTGGCATCCCCCACCACGGCATTTCCCTCGAGGGCGAGGACGGGGAGCACCGACGCGTAGTCGAGGTTCTCCGCCCACCGTTCCACCACTTCCTTCCGGCCGACATCCTCCCGGAAGTACATCCGGTCCTCCGGGGGGATCCGGNNGGGTATCGGTCTAACGGGATCATCGGTCTCCTCCCGGGGTCCGCGACCCCTCACCACTCCTCCTTGAACGGCACTTCCACCGCGTTGTACCATTTCGAAAATTCCATGGGATCGTGGGGGGGGAGCCCCTCCTCGTGGAGGAGATCGTCGATCACCGTGTGGGCGTAGGAAAGAGCGTGGTCCAGGAAGCGGAGGGCGTCCGGGGAATCCGCATCGGGGTCCCCCTGCTGGAACGCCTCGATCGCCTTGCCGAGATCCCGCTTCGCGGCGGGGAGATCCTTCGTCTCCAGGACCGCGCCGATCGCCTTCAGGTGCCGTCCGATCTGGTGGTACGCCCGCCGGAAATCGGTTGCCGTGGCGTCCATCTTCCTCCACTTGCCGAAATAGATCCGGTCGTGGGCTGCCCGCAGGGGGGGGTACCCCCGTCCCCGGTACGGACATATTGCCTTCCCGTCCGGGCCTTTCATCGCCTCGTGGGAATCGTAGACAAGATCCGCCCCGCAGGAAGGGCAGGTCATCCGGGAAAGAGGCATGGCAAAATTATAGCCCATCCGCCCCGCCCCGTTGAACAGGGCAAAAAGGAGGGCCGGCGGCATTTCCGAAGGAAGAAGGGAGGGACCCGATGAGCACGGTGATCGTCGAACGACAGGGGGGGGTGGCGACGTTGACGATGAACCGCCCCGACCGGATGAACGCGTACGATTTCGAGATGGGGAAGGAGCTGCTGGGCGCCGTCTCGTCCCTGGGCGCCGACCCGGCCGTCCGCTGCATCGTGCTGACCGGGGCCGGGAGAGCCTTCTCGGCAGGCGGCGACGTCGCCATGATGGGATCCTTCCGGGCGGAGGCCGCAGAGCACTTCCTGGAGCTCATGATCGGGCTGCACGCCTTCATCGCCTCCCTCCGGCGCGTCCCCAAGCCCGTCCTCTCCGCGGTCAACGGGGCCGCGGCGGGGGCCGGACTTGCCATGGCGCTGGCCGGTGATCTCGTGATCGCCGCGGCGTCGGCCCGTTTCGCGCTGGCCTACCAGAACATCGGGCTCTCCCCGGACGGCGGGGCCACCTTTTTCCTCGCCCGGGCCGTGGGGACCCACCGGGCGATGGAGCTCACCCTCACCGGCAGGACGCTCGCGGCGGATGAGGCGGCCGCGTGGGGGATCGTCCAGCGCGTCTTTCCCGACGACTCGTTCGA
>DOTC01000144.1 GCA_003513855.1 Deltaproteobacteria bacterium
GTGCTGCACCTGGCCAACCAGGGGGTCACGATCAACGAGATCCACAACGTCTACCGTCCGCCCAAGAGCCTGCAGAACCAGTGGGCGGCCCACAGCTACCACGGCTCCGAGGAGCACAACAGCAGGGCGGTGATCAACCGCTATCTCGGCTACTGGGACGCAAACCCCGCGACCCTGATCCCGCTGTCGCCGCGGGATTCCGCCCCGCTCTACGTCGAGATGATGGGGGGTGCCAAGAAGATCATGGGCAAGGGGAAGGAACTCTATGACGAGGGAAAGTACTCCCATGCCCTGGAAATATTAAACAAGCTGGTGTATGCCGAGCCGGACAACCAGGCCGCCAAGGACCTGCTTGCCGATGTATACGAGCAGATCGGCTATCAGAAGGAAAGTCCCAGCGTGCGCAACAGTTTCCTGGCCGGGGCCTATGAACTTCGCAACGGCATTCCGAAGGGAGCATCACCCAAGACCAGCGGCCCCGACATGGTCCGTGCCATGACCACGGATCTGTGGCTCGACTTCCTGGGAATCCGCCTGGACAGCAAAAAGGCGGAGGGGGTCAATTTCGTTGTAAACCTCTTGACGCCCGATAACGGGGAGAAGTTCGTGGTTGAACTGAGCAACGGGACACTCACGAATATCAAGGGTTATCAGGCTGAGAAGTCGGATCTCACGATCACGATCAACCGCTCCGATCTCGAGAAGACGATGATGGGAGCGGTGAGCTTCGACGACCAGATCAAGACGGGCAAGGCGAAGCTGGAGGGGGACCGCAAGCCGTACGAACAGCTGAAGGGGATGCTTGTCCAGTTCGATCCGGGCTTCGAGATCCTGCCGGGAACGGGCCCGAAGGATCTGACACCGGCGAAGGATGCGTTCGCGCAGGAGCCGCCGGCGGTGCAGGCGATCACCGATTAGCGATAACCCCATGCTCAACATGGTGTGAGAAAAACCGGACCATCGATTCCAGCGGAGCTTGCCCGCGACTCCGCTGAAATCCTTTTGTGCTACGGTACTCCAGACGAGAGAGGCCAGCGAGGGTGTACCCCCCGGTCCCCCCAAGGGGGACTGTATAGTTTTTGTATAGTAGACAGACCAAAACAACGGGTACGAATCAGTACGAGGATTCCTCCCCGAAGGGGAAAAACCATAAACAAAACAAAATAGAAAGGGTCAGCGAGTACTACGCTGACCCCTTTGGTATTTCACTTCGGATCAGGCGGCTGGGGGTTCGAATCCCTCAGGGCGCGCCAGTTTTTTCAACTACTTGCCAATCACGGCCCGGGTGGGAACCCCCGTTAGCGAAATCGACGTCGCTCGCTATAGACACCGCCGCATCCAGCAGCCTTTCGCCGTCCGTATATGCTCGGTGGGATGGTGTGCAACCCGAATCCNNCCGGTCGCCTTACTGTGGACCGTAGTCGGGGATCTCCACTCCTCTCCGTGATCGGGGACGGTGCCCTTGGGAAGGTACCGCCCTTTCGGTTCCTGGGCAGATCGATGCGGAGGCGACTGGTTGCCGCTTGGCCCCCTGCCATGGAGAGCCCCACGCGCAACTGAAGTCATTGCCTAAAGTCTTTGAGGTCAACGTCTATGTCCGGACCAGACCAGGAGGCCCCGTTGGTAATACCCGTCAGGGGTAGATCTATCGAGGATAAAGGCATACTGCCCGGGAAGGATCGTGCGCACAGGAGATGGGGAGAAGGCCGGCTTAGATGATCAGGCTTCCCTTAGAGGCAAAACGGGTGGCCAGAGTCGTAGCCAGGGAGACGATATCGATCAGACACTTGTCCATCCTGACGAGGGGAACGTAAAGGTTCAGCGTCCTTGCGCGCGTCTGCATTTTGTTGATTAGAAACGAGGCCTGGGCAGCCGTCACCTTCGTGTTCCGTACCAGGGCCTCGAGGATGAACTTGCGGCGGGCGGTGATCACATCGGCCAGGGGGATGCTGCCGGAATCGGTGGAACGGAGCCGATACCGGCCGATCTTTTTCAGATGCGGATCGATGAAGCCCGTCGCCCTCTTTCGATATCGCGTCAGCGGCGCCCCGAGGATTTCGGCGACGGTCCCGGAAATGGCTTCCACGGGCACATCGAGATTGGCGGGGTCNNTTTGGTGAGGGCCCCTTTCCTGGTGCGGTAAACCTTCTTCCAGTTGGAAGGGAGGGAAAGCCAGACACCGAAGGTCTCAGCGAAATCTTCATCCGGGTGTTTCTGGGCGTAGTGGTCCCGATTGGGGTTGACGAAATCGCGGCTCCAGAGATGGGGCTTGTAGCGATCTGTAGCTGGGTAGGTATCGAAGAATTTCCCTTTAACTCCGAAGATGTTCCGAAACTCCTTTTTCTTGTAAAGGCGATAGGCATAGCAGAATGCATGCCCTGTCTCGTGGCGAAGAAGGTAGTCGACCGCTCGCGTGTCATGCGTCCACCCGCGGATCTCTCTGTTCAGCTCCTTGAGCAGCGGGTCGACGTCGTAGAATCCGATCTCGATATTCGAGGTGCCGCTGACGCAGCCCCAGTCCTCTCCNNTGAACCAGAGAGGTCCTCAAGCTCAACCCGAGCCTGTTCACCGGCGTGGTCAGCACCTCGAGTTTCTTGGTTTCCCGGTTGAACAGCAGCTTCCGTATATCAGTCATCTTGGGTCGCTCGGTCAGGCTCAGACCTCCAGCGGCGCATCCCCTTTGACAGGGGAAGTCTTGGCGGCCGGAGCCGATCCCCTCTTCAGCGCCTCATCGACGATCATCCGCAGCGCCTTGGAAAAAGAGATGCCGGCCGCAGCCGAGGAAGCGATGAAACCCACTCCCTCCGTGAGGTCCGGATTNNTTGCTCAGGGGATCCCATTTGGATTCGTAGGTGACGATCGCCGGTTGGTCCGGAGGAAGGTCGGAAAAATCGATCTCTTCAACAGGCAGCACCCGGGGGTTCCTGTTGCCCATCACGGACACGCCTAACTCCCGGCCCTCGATGTATTCCTCCACCAGGACGGGCTGCTCATAATCGGCCAGGATCGTGCGGACGCCATTTTCCAACTGGCCCCGGTCTTCGACGACGGCCTCCTCGGTCACTCCCGCACTCGCATCCTCCCAGGCGGGCTTGACGATGAGAGGATAACGGAGTCCCGTCAGCTTGGGAATGGGTTTCCGCTTGATGAGTTTGTACCGGGGCGTCGGGATGCGGAAGGCCTTGAGGATCTGTTTGGTCAGATTTTTCCGCTGGCAGATGGCCAGCGTCATTGGGGGGGACCCGGTATACGGAATCTGCAATAGATCGTAGAGGGCGGCGACGCGGTCTTCGTGGAGGGGATTGTCGTTGAAGAATTCCACCAGATTGAAAACAACGTCGGGCCGGGGGGCCGTCAAGCCCCTGAGAAGCCGGTTGAAATCGTCCTTGATGTTGACCGGCCGGGCGTCAAATCCCTCCTTTTCGAGTCCCTTGAGCAGGGCGTCCATCTCCTCCTGGACGGTGGCAATCTCCTCCAAGTCCGTAATGTCCCCTGTCGGAGAGGTGACTTTTCTGGCTCGGACCTTCTTCCGGAGGGCTTCATACTCGTCATCGCCCGGAGAATTGTAGATCACGGCGACCGAGATCCGCTTCGCTTTGCCCATTGATGCCCGTCTCCTTCAAAGGATAAAGAACACCCGACAGCAGGTTTCTTTTTTCGCTGGCCCATCCAAGAGGGTTTTTCCTCCGATCGGCCGTTCTGTATCGGGGGCGTGTCGATCGTCCCGACACTCCCGCCCCCCTTTTCCCACGGAGCGCCTCATCCGACGGCCTTTCGCTGACCGGTCCCCGTCAAATCGGTCCGAGCTGATGGTTGGAGTGTATTTTGAGGAGGGTGCTGCACAGACCGCAAACCCCGTGCAAACAACCGCCACTTTCGGGGTCTGGAAGGGGTTTTCAGCGGACCTTGTTGACGCGGGAATTCCCTTGCAGTATGATAACTTTCCTCTCGTGCGCGCCCTTAGCTCAGCTGGATAGAGCACTTGACTACGAACTGAGGGGGAGCCCTCCCGCATCCCCCCGTCTTTCCAGCGTTTTCAGCCGGTTAGGCCCTTCGCCAAGTGGACAGGAAGTGACAGGAGAGGACAGGGAGTGACACCAGGACGCAAACCCGGCGCAGACGGATTTACCGCTGCTGCTGTGCAATCACTTCTTCCGGCCGGGGTCGCTTCTTGGACATAGTTCTCCATAGATCAAGCCGACAGATTAAATTACAATACGCCAGAATGATAATATTGACATCCCGAGTCTCGTACTGCGATGGGGTTATCTAAACTTGCAATAAGATAGAAATTTAAAGGATTAACCGCCGCCGGGGCCAGCCCGGGGTTGCCGTATGCGAACGACCTGGAGGGAATTGTCTGTGTCCTTTCGCGTG
>DOTC01000061.1 GCA_003513855.1 Deltaproteobacteria bacterium
AATGGGCCGGGAGCGCGTGCTCGGGCTCAAGGTGGACGTCGACACCCGCAGGGGGATGGAGGAGGGAGTGCCGGCGCTTCTGTCCCTGCTCGCCGATTTCGGGGTGCGGGCCTCCTTTTTCCTTTCCTTCGGGCCGGACAACTCCGGGAAGGCCGCGTACCAGATGATCCGCAATCCCCGCTTCCTGTTCAAGATGATCCGAACGAACGCCCCGGGACTCTACGGCTTCCGGACTGCCCTCTACGGGACCGTGCTCAGGGCCCCGATGATCGCGTCGGCCTTCCCCGACCTCTGCCGGCGGATCGAGGACAAGGGGCACGAGGTGGAGCTCCACGCCTGGGACCACAGATCCTGGCAGGATTCGCTGCCGAAAAGGGGGCGGGACTGGATCGGTGCATGGCTCGACCGGGGGCTTTCCGCCTACGCGTCCTGCCTCGGCCACCCTCCGAAGGCCTTCGGGGCCCCGGCGTGGCTGCTCACGGCTGCGGCGGTGGAGGAGATCGCGCAACGGAAGTGGGAATACCTGAGCTGCACGCGGGCTCCCGACCCGTTCCTCCTTGCGGGGACGGGCCTGACGGAGCTCCCCTCCGATCTGCCCTGCCTGGAAGAGGTGGGGGGGCGGAAGGGGGCGTCAGGCATCGTGGAGGCGCTTTCCGGCGGCGGGACCCACATCTATCCCGTCCACGCGGAGGTGGAGGGGGGAATCTGGCGCGAGGCATTCGTTGCGATCCTCCGGGGGGCGCTGGATCTCGGGTATCGCGTCGTCCCGCTGTCGGCGATCGCGGAGGGGCTCGAAGGGACGGAGCTCCCCGAACGGCCTTTCCGGACGGCTCTCCTGCGCGGCAGGGCGGTCTCCTGCGCAGTCTGAATGTGCCTCCGGGGAATTTACAAAGGCGGATCATTCCCGTTACAATGTTCAAATACCTTGGGGGGGGACAAGTGAAACTTCCGGAACTGACGATCGGCCATCTTACCTCTCGGCTCCCGATCATCCAGGGGGGGATGTCCGTGCGCATATCGACCTCGTCGCTCGCTTCGGCGGTGGCCGAGTGCGGCGGCATCGGGACGATCGGGGGATCGGGAATCCCGATCGAGGAGCTCAAAGAGGACATCCGCCGGGCGAAGCAGATGACCAGCGGGATCATCGCCGTCAACATCATGTTCGCCGTCCGCCAGTTCATGGAAGCCGTGATGGCGTCGATCGAGGCAGGGGTGGACATGATCGTCACCGGGGCCGGCTTCTCCCGCGACATCTTCAAGGTCGGCAAGGACCACAACGTCCCGATCGTCTCCATCGTTTCCACGCCTGAATTCGGCAGGCTTGCCGAACGGTGCGGGGCGGACGCCATCGTGGTGGAGGCGAAGGAGGCGGGGGGGCACCTCGGGACCGACAGGCCGCTGCGTGAGCTCTTCCCGGAAATCCGGAAGGTCGTGAAGAAGGTTCCCCTCATCGCCGCGGGCGGGATCACGGACGGCTGCGAGATTGCCGAGATGCTGGGACAATACGGGGCGGACGGCGTCCAGATGGCGACACGGTTCGTGCTGACCAGGGAGTGCGACGTCCCGGACTCCTACAAGAAGGCCTACCTGAACGCGAAGAAGGAGGACATCTCCCTGATGCACTCCCCCGTAGGGCTGCCCGGCCGGGCCATCCGGAACCGTTTCCTGGACCGGCTGCTCGGGGGGGAGAACGTGTACGACGGCGAGTGCAAGCGGAACTGCCTGAAGAGCTGCGACCATTCGTTCTGCATCATCGACCGGCTGGACATGTCCCGGGAAGGGGACACGGAGAACGGGCTCGTGTTCGCCGGGGAGAACGTCTGGAAGATCAAGGACATTCCCACGGTCCGGGAGCTGATCGACCGCCTCGTCGCCGAGGCCGAGAGTGTCTACGCCCCCGCGCCCGCCTGATCCGTGAACAGCATGCGGAGGAAGTTGTCGTAGTAGGACGGCTCGAACTCCGTGCCTCTTCCGCGGTCCATGATCGACAGCGCCGTTTTCATGTCCAGCGTCTTCCGGTAGGGCCGGTAGGTGCGGAGGGCGTCGAAGACGTCCGCGATCTGCGTCATGTAGGAGACCGGGTGGAGCGGCTCCCGCGACGATGTCCTGGGGTACCCTGAGCGGTCGTACCGGATGTGGTGCTCGAAGCAGACGATCATCGGGAGATCGGAGCCGTGGTCGAGCTTCCGCAGCGCGTTCGCCCCGAGGACGGGGTGTTCCGCCATCCGGGCGAACTCCGATGCGGTGATCTTCCCGGGCTTCTGCAGGATCTCCGCAGGGACCATCTCCTTCCCGATGTCGTGCAGCATGGCGGCGACCCCGATCTCCTGGATCTTCTCCTCCGGGATCCCGAGCATCCTTGCCTGCCCCACGACCAGCGCGCAGACGTTGAGCGAGTGCGTCACCGTGTAGTCGTCGTGGGACTGGAGCTGCATGAGCCGGTGGATGAGGAACGCATCCTGGCGGATCCCCTGCATCAGGCTGGCCACGATGTCCCTCGCTTCCGAAATCGATTTGCCGCCTTCCGCCGCCGCCAGCGAATGCAGAAGCGTCTTGAGGGTGTCGGTCACTCCGAACAGAAGATGGGAACGGGGGAGCGACCTCTCCAACCCTTCCGAGAGGGCTTCCGGTTTCCCGATGGTCTGGATGTTGCCGTACGAGATGCGCTCCCACTTTGCCCCCGATGCCTCTTCCTTGCCGGTCACGAGGAAGAAGACGAAGCGCTTGAGCTCGCCGTAGGTCAGTCCCTCCCGGAGCGAGAGTTTTTCGATCCCCTTTTCCCGGATGTCCCGGAGGAGTTTTCCCATGGCGGGGTTCATCTCGAGGAAGGGGAACTCGTCGATGATGAAATGGTCGCCGATGATGCCGATGTGGATCGTGCCGACGGCCGCCGACACGCGCCCGATCCGGCCGTGGAGGCGCGTGAGCAGTTGCTGGACCCGTTGGTGGTGCGCGGGGTAGATCGCCGCCGCCTGGATCGCCTGGGCGAGGTCTTGGATCACGCCGAACAGTTCCTGCCGGTCCTTCATGGGGCCTCCTGCAGGCTGTGGAGCAGTTCCGTACAGTGGGAACGGACGGCCTTGCGCTTGGATCCTTTCGCCTGGTGGAGATAGCCGATGGCCTCCGTCCCGCCGATCCGGTACAGCGCGCTTGCGGCATCGATCCGGAGCTGGTCGTCTCTCTTCGGGGCGAAGAAACTCTCCTCGACGAGGATCCTCCCCAGGACGGGGATCCCCTCGGAGGCCTCCAGCTTTCCCAATGCGTGGATCGCCTCCCGCCGGACCCTGTGGTCCGTGTGCGAGACCGCCTGCATCAGGGAGTTCGCCGCGCGCCGGTCGCCGATCTCACCGAGGATGATGCAGAGGTTCCGCACGAAATACCATTTCGGGTGGTCCATCCGGTCCAGGGCAGCGGGCACGGCGGCCGTCCCCAGCGTCCCCGCGAGCTTCAGCAGTGCGCGGCGTTTTGCCGTCTCCGGCTCGTTGAGCAGACGGTCGAGGAACGGCTGCGCGGCGGCCTCGCCGAACCGGGCAAGAATGCGCAGGAGCGCGTCCGGGTTGCCGGGGTCGCCGGAAACGGCGAGGTCGATGATCTGGTCGAAGTCGATCCCGAGAAGGACCTCTCTCACGGCGGGCTTCCACTCCTCCCGGACGCTCCCCGCGGTGGTTTCCAGCGAGAGGAGGGTGATCTCCAGGAGGTCGATCTCCTTTCGGGAGACGAGGTTGGGCAGCGTCTTCCGGATCTCCTCGAGGATGTCCGGGAATTCGCTCTCCAGCTTTTCGCTCCGCAGGAATTCCAGGAGGATCACGATGGTTTTCCTTCGCATCCCCTCCGGATGGAATGTGTCGAGAATCGCCGGGGGGAGTGGGGATTTCTCCTTGATCCGCTTCAAGTACGGCCCGCGCAGGGCGGAGATGTTCTCCAGGAAACGGGCGTGGTCGGATTCGACGTATCGTTCCTCCGAACGGGAGAGGAGGAGCTTCTCCACCGTTTCCCACGTCTTGACGGAATAGTAGTCCTTCACCCGCCGGGATTCCTTCAGGTGTTCCCCGACTCGCGGGAGGAGGCTCTCCCGGAGATCCCGCTCCCCCGCGATGATCCCGAACGCGTTCCGGAGCCGTCCCCCTCCTTTCCCCTCCGCGGAAAGGAGAGAGGCAAGAAGATCGAGGAACTCGTCGTCGGAAAAGCTTTCCGTGAGCGAGCGCGCTTCGAGAAGATCGAGGTGCCCCACCGGGCTCTCCCCGCCGGCGTCCGTTCGGCCGGACCCCGCTTCCAGGGAACGGAGGACCTCCTGTTTCTTGTCGTCCGGCAGCGTCCGCACCAATGCTCCGATACGGCGGAAAATATTCTTCAGGACATCCGTCGACAAGGCGTCTTCCCCGGAGGCCGGCTGCTCTTGCCTTCTTCCGATCTCATGCGCGCGCCGGACAATCGCCTGGAGGATCTCCGGGGAATCCGAGAGCTCCTCCAGAACGGTCCCCTCCTCGCTGCCGGTGCCGGAGTCGGCAGTGAGAAGAAGGCGCCAGAGGTTCTCCTCCCGGGCCGTGTCCTGCGCCGGGTTCCTCCCGGCCTCGACCAGCCTGCGCGAGAGGAGCTCCTTGTAGTTGTAGGAAGAAAGGGAGACGCCCCGGATTCCCTTCTCCCGGAGGAACTGCTCGGGAGAGACGGGGACCTCGCCGGCGGGCGGCCCGTGGAGGAAGCGGAAGAGGGCCACGATCCCTTCCGGGGTTACGGATTCGTCGAGGGCCATGGTTGCCACCTGCCGGAGATAGAGGCTTTCCGCCAGGCGTGCCACGAGATCCTGCCCTTCTCCGAGGAATTCGTTCCGGTAGAGAACCTTGTCCCGGGTGATCCCGAGGAGAAGCTGTTTTTCCGGCTCGAGGGAAAGGTGGGACAGGAAGGCCGCGTGCAGCTCTCCCACGCGTTTGGCGAGAACCGGATGGTCCGGTCCGTAGAGCCCTGCCCAGTGGAACGTTTTTGCGAACGCCAGGATCAGCGTCCCGACGCCGATCGTGCCCTTCTTTTCGGGCGTTTGCCCCATTTCACGGGAAAGGATCTCATCTGGAGCGGGCAGAATCAAGCGCTATGTCGATGGTGCGTGCCCGTTCTTCCAGAGGAGCGCGAACGCGAGGATCGACAGGGCGCACAGTCCCCCCGCGACGGCAAACCCGGCGGCGAACCCGAACCGGGCGATGACCGGGCCGAGAGTCGCCGCGGAGACCGCGAATCCCCCGTAGATGCACGTGTTGTACCCCCCCATGGCGAGTCCGCGGATCCGGGTGGGGACCGATTCGGACAAGGCTGCGCCGATGGCCGTGAACGCCGCCGCCATGGCACCCCCGATGCCGACGAAGAGGAGGTACAGGGGAACGGCGGCCCGGAACGCCCCGACGAGGGCGATGCACGACGCGAAGAGCAGGGTTCCCGCGGTGATGTAGCGCTCCCGCTTCCCCGTGCGGTCCATCCAGTGCCCGATCGGGATGCGGAAGGCCGCGTTGGCTGCGGCCTGGCAGGTGAAGATGAGTCCCGTGTGGGTGACGGAGATTCCCGCGCCGCGCGCGTAGAGAGGGAAAAACGCGAACAGCGCGCCCCACGCGTACGTGGAGAAGAAGGTGGCTACCCAGCAGGCGATCACGATCCGGTTCCCGACGATCTCCCGGAAGTCCACGGCAAGATCCTTGGACGCGGGGCGGATGACCGGATCGGGCGAAGGCATGCGGGCCCCCCCTGCCAGAAGCCCTGCCGCGATGACGGCCGCCGAGACCAGAAACGCCAGCCGGAATCCCCCGGCGGCGACCGCGCCGCCCAGGCCGGGGCCGGCCGCCATTCCGAGATAGAGGGAGGAGGTGTACCATCCGTACGCCCTCCCGAGAAACGGTGGCGGGGAGACGTCGCCGACGTACGACATCATGGACGGGGAGAAGCACGCCAGCCCGATCCCGGAAAAGAGATAGACCGCACCGACCCCGAGCGGGGTCCGGACGAGGAGAAGGAGAAGCGAGGTGAGCCCGGAGATCGCCATCCCGGAGAGGATGAGCCGCCTGCGGCCCAGCCGGTCGGAGACCAGTCCCAGCGGCAGCGAGAGCAGCGCCGCGGCGAACATGAAGCCGGCGTTGATCATCCCCACCTGCACGGTGGTCGCCCCGAGGTCGCTGGCGAACAGCGGGACCAGGGGCAGCCGCATGTAGGCGCCCAGGTAGAGGATAAACGACAGGGCGCAGGCGAGCAGGACCGGTGCAGGGGCTGCGATTCCGTTCACGGGATAACCGCCTCATCCTCTTCCCGGAGGCGCCTTGTCGGAGGGGAACGTCCCTTGCCCTGCGGGATCTGGGCGTATTCTACTCCGGTCGGGCGACCGATGGAACAGCCGGGCCTTCGGGTGTAGAATGAGGCACCATGCTGAAGGACCTTTGGCTCGTACGGCACGGGGAGGCGGTTTCCGAGCGGGTCGACCCCGCCCGCCCGCTTTCCCAGGAAGGGGCCCGCGCGGTCTCGGCGGTCGGCGAAAAGCTGGCGGGAGCGATGGGGACCCTCGACCTCGTGGCCGCAAGCGGCAAACGGCGGGCGGTCCAGACTGCCGCAATCTTGGCGGAAGCCGCGGGATACCCCGCCGGGGGGATTGCCGAAACCGTCGCCCTGTCTCCGATGGCTGCCCCCGAGGCGTTTCTCGCGTTCCTGGCACAGACCCCGGAAGCGGAGCGCGTGCTGTGCGTGGGGCACCTTCCCTCGATCGGCGCGTTCGCTTCGTATTTTCTCTCGCACGGCGACCACGTGCAGCTTGCCTTCGGGCCCGGAACCGTCTGCCGCATCCGGGTTGAGGCCCTTCGCCGCGGGGGAGGGGAGCTTCTCCTGTTCCTCTAACGAACCCCAAAAGACAGAAGGAGGGTGGTATGCCGTACGTAAACGTCAGGATCACGAAGGAGGGGGCTACGCCGGAGCAGAAGGCGGAGGTGATCCGCCGCGTGACGCAGGTGCTCGTGGAAGTCCTGAAAAAGAATCCGGAAACCACCGTGGTGGTCATCGACGAGGTCGAGGCCGACAACTGGGGCGTCGGCGGGGCAACGGTGACGGAGCGGCGAAGAAAGGGGATCTAGGAACGGCCCCTGTCAAATTGTCATTTCCCGGGTTCTTTGTAATTCCCTCTCATTCCGGTTGACAAATACGTTTCTTTTTGGGAAATATATAGTTCAATCCCGCCTTCGGAGGTATTTTCATGGACAAGAGAGTTTTAGTAGAGTTGACGACAGAAATAGTTTCTGCCCATGCGTCGGTTAATGAAATGAGCAGGGAGGATCTTCTGGATGAGATTCAGGCGGTTTTCCAGAAGTTGAATTCCCTGGTCGGCGTGGAAGGCGAGGCAATGGCCGGAATTTCGGCGGAAGTAAAGCCGGCGATCCCGCTGAATGCTGCCTTCGGGGCCGAGCAGGTCTTTTGTATGGAGTGCGGGAAGGGATTTACCACGCTGAAAAAGCACCTCGCGGTCAGCCACAACTTAAGCCCCAAGGATTACCGGAAGAAATTCAAGATTCCCGTAAAGACACCGCTCGTGGCGAAGAACTACTCCGAGGCGAAGAAGAAGATCGCCCAGAAGCTGGGTCTCGCCGAGAAGCTTGCCGCGGGGCGCAAAAAGCGCGGGAAGTAGCATACGATCCGGAAAGGCCTCCGCGAAAGCGGTCGACCCGCTCGAGGCGTGTGATCCCGTGACGCCCGCCGGGGGAAATCCCCGGCGGGTGTTCTTTATCTGGGAAAAAAATTCCCCTCCGCCCCTCCCGTTTGAGGCAGAATAAAAAGCGAATCGTTTTCGTACTCCCACCACGGAAACCCCAGGGCGTTGCCAGGAAAGGAGGCCGACGATGCCATATGCAGCCAAGGACTACGGGAAACTGATCGGGATGGAAGGGTTCAGCGAGACACTGCTCAAGAACCACTTCACCCTGTACCAGGGATATGTGACGAACACGAACAAGGTCCTGGACACCCTTGCCGCGATGCTGAAGGAAGGGAAGGTCGGTACCTATGAGTACGCGGAACTGAAGAGGAGGCTGGGCTGGGAGTTCAACGGGATGCGCCTGCACGAGTGTTACTTCGAAAACCTGGGCGGCAAGGGGTCTCTCGACGCGGGGAGCAGGCTCGGCAAGGGGCTTGCCGCGGAGTTCGGCAGCGTCGAGAAGTGGGAGGCCGATTTCCGGGCTACGGGTGCGATGCGCGGGATCGGCTGGGTGGTCCTCTACCAGGACGCCGACGGAAAACGACTCTTCAACCAGTGGGTCAACGAGCATGACGTCGGACATCCGGCGGGTGCTGTGCCGGTCCTCGTCATGGACGTCTTCGAGCACGCCTTCATGACCGACTACGGCCTGAAGAGGGCCGACTACATCGCGGCGTTCTTCAAGAACATCGACTGGAAGGCGGCGGAGGCAAGGCTCAAGTAACGGGGGGTTGCACGGCGCGGGCAGGAGGTGGACTACTACGCGCAAGGTAGCCTGGTGGCCGCGGTGGTGGCTCTTGCCATCGCGGGGTATCTGCGGGTGTGGGCGAAGGACGACGCGGAGGCCCGGGCGTTCGCGAGCCTGTCGTTCCTGATCTTCCTGTGGTGCTTTCCCGAGTACCTCTGGAAGACCCTCGACTCGGCGTTCTGGCACCGCATCAGCCTTGCGGCGGTCCTGTTCATCCCCCCCTTCGTGGTGCGCTACAGCGCCGCCGCGGTCCGGACTCCCCCGAGATGGTGCGGGACCGTGTTCGTGGCGGGGATCTGGATCGGCGCGATCTTCGCGGTTACGATCGCGAGCGACCCGCTGTTCTTCTCGCCCTGGTGGAACCTCGCGGTGCTCCTCTACGTCTACCCCTACCTCGGGCTTTCCCTCTACGTCGTCGTCCGGTACGGGTTCCGGGCGAACCCGTCCTCGATCGAGCGGAAGAAGTTCCAGTTCCTCCTCGTCGGGGGAGGGATCGCGAGTCTTGTCGCGCCGCTCAACTTTTTGCCGGGGACGGGGGTCTCCTTCCCGCCTCTCGCCTCGTTCGCGATCCTGCTCTTTTTCTATTTCATGGCGACCGGGATCCTCCACCTCCACTTCTTCGAGTTCCCGGACATCGTGGGGAGGGCGATCATCCTGGTCATCCAGGTGTTCGCCTTCGCCGTCGTGTTCGGCGTCCTCGAGGTCGTGTCCGGGCGGAAATTCTGGTTCCCCCTCGCGGGGACCTTCCTCATCTCGTTTTTCCTGCTCACGTTCTACCCCGTGCTGATGCGCAAGCTCGGCGGGATCTCGTCCGACCTCCTCGTCCGGGAGTCGCGGACCATCCAGTCGGGGCTGAGCGACTGCGCGAAGAGGATCCCGGAGGCCACGTCGCTCGGCGAGATCGCGCAGATCGTGGAGGAGGCCCTCGGGCGGGTGCCGTTCATCGCCCGGGCGTCCCTCTGGATCCGCCCGGAAGGCGGAACCGACGAGGGGATCGGGGCTCTCCCCGTCCGGCCCGACGAGTACCGGAGGGCGCTCAGCCGGTTCTCCGCCCGGTTCCCCGTGCTCCGGTTCCTGGAGCACGGGGGATCGCGCGCGGCGGACGTCGCCATCTGGGACGACTCCTGGGACGGCTCCTTCCCCATCTTCCTCCGGGGGAAGATGGTGGGAGTGGCGATGTTCCTGTGGAAGGAGAAGACGCCCTCCTTCCGGGAACTGGAGCTGCTGATCCCCTTCCTGGAGGGGATCGGGCTGGCGGTGGAGAACATCCGGCAGAAGCAGCGGATCCAGAAAAAGGAGCACTTCGCAACCGTGGGCGAGCTCGCGGCGGGCCTGGCCCACGAGGTGCGCACGCCGGCCGGGGTGATCAAGGGGGCGGCCCAGTTCCTCTCCCGCGGGGCCCCTCCCCGGGACCGGGAGTTTCTCGACATCATCGTCGAGGAGGCGGACCGCCTCAACGGCGTCGTGACGGAGTTCCTGGAGTACGCGCGGCCCGGAAGCCGCACCCCCAAGAGGGTCTCCCTGCGCGATCCCGTAGAGCGGGCTGTGGCGCGCCTCGCGCGGGAGAAGGGGGACGGAATGAACGGGGTACGCTCCCAGGTCATCGTCGGAGAGCCGGTTCCGACGGTCACCGCCGACCCCTCGGAGATCGAGCGTGTGGTCTTCAACCTGCTGACGAAC
>DOTC01000196.1 GCA_003513855.1 Deltaproteobacteria bacterium
CGAGACGATCAACAAGCTGATCCGGACCTCCCGCTACCTCGTCCAGGAGCTCGGGCGGGAGCCCGCCCCGGAGGAGATCGCGGAGCGGATGGACATCCCCCTCGAGAAGGTCCGCAAGGTGCTCAAGATCGCGAAGGAGCCGATTTCGCTCGAGACCCCCATCGGGGAGGAGGAGGACAGCCACCTCGGGGATTTCATCGAGGATAAGAACACGGCCTCGCCGGTGGACAGCGCGATCAACATCGACCTCGCCGAGCAGNNCGCCAGATCGAGGCGAAGGCGCTCCGGAAGCTGCGCCACCCCAGCCGCAGCAAGAGGCTCCGGACGTTTATCGAGTAGGGGAGGGAGGTCGTCCCCGGACATGCCGGGAAGCGGATTGACAAGGTCCCCGGTCCACGGGGAGAATGAACATCCCGATGGGGGCAAAGGAAATGCGGGCCCATAGCTCAGTTGGTCAGAGCCACCGGCTCATAACCGGTCGGTCCCTGGTTCGAGGCCAGGTGGGCCCACCAGATACCAGCCATGCTGCGTGAACGGTCGATCATGCGGAGTGCGGAACGGGAGAATGCACCGGCTGCCGGTGCATTTTTCTTTTCCCCTCCGGGGATGCCGACGTGAGCCGTTCCGGGGGCGTCGCCGCCGGACGCGCCGTCACGGTGCGCGACGTCTTCCAGGCGCTCGACGACGAATTCCCCTTCGCCCACCGGGCGGACTGGGACAACGTGGGGATCCTCCTGGGGGACCCGGGGGCGCCCGCGGAGCGGGTGGTGATCGCGCTCGACGCCACGCCCGCGGCCCTGGCGGCGTGCCGGCGCCACCGGGCCGGCCTTCTCGTCACCCACCACCCGGTGATCCACTCCCCCCTCACGTCGATCCGGACCGACCAGGCCGCATCCGCCACCGTCCACGAGCTCGTCCGGACGGGGACGGCGGTCATCTCCGCCCACACGAACGCCGACGTCGCTCCGAGAGGGGTGTCCCACGCCCTCGCGCGCAGGATCGGCCTGAAAGGGATCCGCCCCCTCATCCCCGGCGAGCCGTCCGACGCGTGCAAGGTCGTGGTGTTCGTCCCCCCCGACCGCGTCCCCGCCATCCTCGCCGCGCTTTCGGAGGCGGGGGGGGGGAGGATCGGGGCCTACACCCGGTGCTCGTTTCAGGCCGTCGGGACGGGGACGTTCCTCCCCGCGGAGGGGGCGAAGCCGACCCTGGGGAAACCCGGGAGGGAGGAGAGGGTGGAGGAGGTCCGCCTCGAGTCGGTCGTCGCGGGGAGCCTCCTCAAGGGGGTGCTGAAGGGCGTCCGGGAGGCCCACCCCTACGAGGAGCCGGCGATCGACGTCTACCCGCTCAAGGGCGGGGCGCTCGGAGGCGGGATCGGGGTCGTGGGGGACAGGGCGCGCGGGGCCCCCCTCGCGGAGGTCCTGGCGGACGTGCACCGGTCCGTGCGGCCGTCGTGGATCAAGGTGGCCGGGCCGCGGCGGAAGCGTGTGGCGAGGATCGCGGTGGTGGCGGGGAGCGGTTCGGAGTTCGCGGGGGCGGCGAGGGCCGCGGGGGCCGACCTGTTCCTCACGGCGGACATCAAGTACCACCAGGCGCTCGAGGCGGCCGCCGGCGACATGGCGGTGGCGGACATCGGGCACGGATCGGGGGAGAAGTGGATCCTTCCGGAGTTCCGGCGGGTGATCGCCGCGCGGTTCGGAAGGCGGGTCGCGACCCGCGTGGTCATGGAGAGGGAGCCAATGCGGCCTTTCAGGCCGAAGCAGACAGGAGGATGGGAGCGTTGATGACAAATGTGAAGGTCCTTCTCGACCTGCAGGAGATCATGAGCCGGTCCAGGATGGTGGAAACCGAGAAGCAGAAGGTCCCGCTCGAAGTGGCCGACCTCAAGAGCCTGTTCGAGGAGAGGGAGACGAAGTTCCTCGCCGCGAAGCAGGAGTTCGAGCAGCTCCAGAAGGAGAAGCGGGAGAAGGAGCGGGAGATCGAGGAGGAGCGGGACAAGGTCGAGCGGGCCAAGTCGAAGCTGATGTCGATCAAGACGAACAAGGAGTACTACGCGATGCTCAAGGAGATCGAGGGGACGAAGCGGGCCAACGCCGCCCGCGAGGAGGAGCTCCTCTCGATCCTGGCGCGGTACGAGGAGGTGGAGAAGCGCCTCGCGGAGCTCTCGGCCGATGTCGAGGAGGTGGGCGCCCGCTACCGCGAGCGCATGGTGGACATCGAGGCCCGGATGGCGAAGTTCGACAAGGACATCTCCCGGCTCCAGGCGAGGAAGACGGAGGTGGCGGCGAGCCTGGACAAGGGGCTCGCGCGGCGGTTCGAGATGATCTTCGACCGGCGCGGCGGGATCGCCATCGTGGCCGCGAGGAACCAGTCGTGCATGGGGTGCCACATGAACATCTCCCCCCAGCTGTTCAATCTCCTCCAGCGCGAGGACCGGATCCACTCCTGCCCCAACTGCAACCGGATCATCTACTACGAGGGGGACCCGGCGCAGCAGGCCGGCGGATGAAGGAAAAAGCGGTCACGGCACGGACCGACGGCGCGAGCCGGGGGAATCCCGGCCCGGCCGGGATCGGCGTGGTGCTCGAGGTGGAAGGCGATGACCGCCCGATCGAGCGGTTCGAGTACATCGGGGAGGCCACCAACAACGTGGCCGAGTACCGCGCCCTCCTGCTGGCCCTCGCGGAGGCCGCGCACCTTTCTCCCTCATCGCTTACGATCCTGTCCGACTCGGAACTGCTCGTCCGGCAGCTCAACGGCGCCTATCGCGTCAAGTCGGATCTCCTGAAGCCGCTCTACCACGAGGCCTGCCGGCGTTTGCGGGATTTTCCCGGGGCGCGTATACTGCACGTAGAGCGCGAGGAGAACCAGGCCGCCGACCGGCTGGCGAACCGCGCGATCGACGCTCATTTCCAGAAGGCTTGAGGAGGCCATTCGGCCGCCGGCCCTCCGGCGCTTGCGCGACGGAGGGCGGGAGGAAAGTCCGGGCTCCGCAGGGCAGGGTGCCGGGTAATCCCCGGTGGGGGCGACCCCGAGGACAGTGCCACAGAAAAGACACCGCCATCCGGCCTGCCAGGCCGGGCGGCAAGGGTGAAATGGTGAGGTAAGAGCTCACCGCGCGCCGGGCGACCGGCGCGGCACGGCAAACCCCACCCGGAGCAAG
>DOTC01000111.1 GCA_003513855.1 Deltaproteobacteria bacterium
CCGGGCGAAGTGCCCCTGCGCCCACTCCTCGTCCCGCCGGGTCAGCCGCCAGAGGTTCCCCCGCCAGGAAGACATCTCCCCCGCGAGCATCTCCCGGGTCCTGTGCAGGAGCGTCCCCTGGTGGCGCAGGATCCTCTCCTCGATCCTCACCCGGACATCCTCCCGGCACTTGCCGGCAACCAGCGAGATCTCCTCGAGGACGTTCGCGAGCCGCACGCGTTCGTTGAGGATGCGCCCGCGAAACATCTCCCGGTCGGAATCGTGGGCGCTCGCCGCTTCCCAGGCGACCTGGAGATACTGGCGCTGTTCCCGGATCAGGGTGCCCATCTTGTGGGACAGAATGGCCCTGGCCTCTTCCCCCCGCCGGACCGAAAGCGGATCCAGGAGGCGCTCCTCGATCTGCCCGCGCCAACGGTCCGACCCGGCGCGGCAGGAGAAATGGAACAGGGGGAACCCGGCCCCCAGTTCCCGGTCGAGGGTGGCCCGGACGTGCCGGGTGACCGCCGCAAGGTCCGACTCGCCCAGCAGGTCCACTTTCGTCAGGAGAATCACGATCCGGGGGGTGTGACGGGCGAGATCTCCCAGGAGGGCGATGTCCTGCTCCGAAACAGGCTGGTCGGCGCTGATGGCGACCNNCGGGGGAGCCACTCCATCGTCACCCGGGTGTTGTGGCGAAAGGCGCTTCCGAGGCCCGGGGTGTCGAGGAACCGGGTGTTCGGGTAGCGCCGGAGGGATGGCAGATCCACGCTCACCAGGTCGACGCCCTTCCGGTTCTCCGGATTCTCCTCTTCCGTCACGAAGTCCGGCAGCTTCCCGACGGGGACGACGACTTCCCCGCCGTCCAGGAACCGGACGCGCGCCTGCTCCCGTTCCCCGAAGCGAAGAATCGTGATGACGGAGGTCACGGGAATCGCCCCGACGGGAAGAACGTCCTGCCCCGCGACGCAGTTCAGAAAGGAACTTTTCCCCGCCTTGAACCGACCCAGAACGGTGACGTCGATGACGCCGTCATCCCGGAGCCCCCGCCGGCACGCCTCGATCTGCGGGTCGAGGCTTTCCATCCGGTAGCGTTCCCGGATCTCGACGAGCCTCTCCAGAAGCCGGCCTTGATCCACCTCCCGGTTCATTCCGTGGCCCGCCATGATGCCAGGACACTCCTTCCCGCCGCGCAAAGGCCCCGGACACGACAGCGCCCGCCGGGAGAATCCGGCGGGCGCTGTGTCTCTCTCTTCCTCAAGGCCGCACCCGGCCGGGAATCGCATCTCCACGGTCAGGGGTCATCAGCCCGGGCGGGCGGTTAACGGCGAACCCCATCGCCTTTCTGCCACCATGCGAGCATAGTATCATATCGACGCGTCCGCAAGGCCGCGCTGCCCCTTTTCCCCGGGGTTTCCGGGTGTTTCCGCCGCCGTTGCCGGTGATATAGTAAAGGGATCATGGAGTTCACGGGAACACTGATTCTCGCCCCCCTCGCCGGGATCACGGACACCACGTTCCGGCTTCTTTGCCGGGAAAACGGGGCCGACGTGACGATCACCGAGATGGTGTCCGCAAAGGGGTTGCTCATGCAGCCCGGACGGACGCACCGGTACCTCCGGTTCGGGGAAGGGGAGCGCCCCATCGGGGCGCAGCTGTTCGGGGCGGTTCCGGAGGAGATGGCCGAGGCGGCGGCGGCGATCGGGCGGCTCGGGTTCGACTTCGTCGACATCAACATGGGGTGTCCGGTCCGAAAGGTGACGGCAGGCGGAGCCGGGGCGGCCCTGCTCTCGAACCCGCGCCTCGCGGGAAGAATCGCGCAGGCGGCCGTCTCCTCCGCGGGAATCCCCGTCACCGCGAAGATCCGGTCCGGCTTCGGCACGGCCCCCGACTCGTACCTCGCGGTCGCACGCGAGGTCTTCGCCGCGGGGGTCGCCGCCGTCACCCTCCACCCCCGTACCCGGGGGCAGATGTTCTCCGGCAGGGCCGACTGGGGACAGATCGCCCGGCTGAAAAGGGAGTTCCCCGGCCGCGTCGTGATCGGCAACGGGGACGTCGTGCGGCCGGAGGACGCCCGGCGCATGCTTTCGGAGACNNACGACGGGGAACGGATCCGCGCGGATTGCGCGCAGGGCGCTGATCCTGAGGCACGGGGAGGAGATGCACCGCCGCTGCGGAGAGGCCGGGATCCGGGAGATGCGGAAGCACCTCGCGTGGTACAGCCGGGGGATTCCGGGCGCTTCCGCGTTCCGGGGCCATCTCGTGCGGGTGACGACCCTCGACGAATTCCGCCTGGCCGTCGAGAGATTCTTTTGAGCGATCTCTTCCAGCAGACGCTCGAGTCCGTGAACATCGGGATCCTCGCGTTCGACGGGACGGGGAGGCTCGTCTACATCAACCCCGCAGCCGAGGAGATCCTCCACGGGTCGTCCCGGGCGTTCGTCGGGAAACATTACCGGACGGTGTTCCGCGGCTCCCCCGGCCCCTCGCGCATCCTGCGGAAGGCCCTGGAGGACAACACCGCCGTCACCGGGTACGACGTGGAACTCAGGATTCCCCGGCGGGCACAGGCGGCGGACAGCCAGGCCCCTCCCCCGCTCCCCGTCATCATCGGGGCGTCCCCGATGCCCGGCCCCGCCGGGGAGCCGAACGGCGCCGTCCTGTCGATCAAGCCCGCCGAGATCCTCAGTCTGGTCGGGCAGGAGGAGAGGGCCGCCGTGAGCGCGGAGGAGATGCAGACGCTCGCCTACGGGATCGCGCACGAGATCAAGAACCCTCTCGGGGGAATCCGCGGAGCGGCCCAGTGGATGCTTCGGGGGAAAGCGTCCGGGGAGGAGCGCCGGGAAGGAACGCGGCTGATCCTGCGGGAGGCGGAGAGGATCAACGGACTCGTGGAGAAGATGCTCGAGATGGGGAGGAACCCGCCTCCGGCCCGGGCGTTCCCGGTCTTCCCGATCCTCCGGGAGGCCCAGGACCTTATGCTCGCGGACGTGCGCGCCCAGAGGAAGGAGATCCGGTTCGAGATCGTCGCCGACCCGAGCCTTCCCGACGTCTCCGGACACCCCGACACCGTGTTCCGGGCGATCGTGAACGTCCTCAAGAACGCCGTGGAGTCCATCCCGGGGAGGGGGACCGTGCGCATCCGCACCCGGATGAACGTCGATTACCGGTGGGGCCGGGCAAGAGGCAGGACGCGGTCCTTCGTGGACATCTTCATCGCCGACGACGGAACGGGGATGTCGGAGGAGGAGGTGCGAAAAGCGTTCCTGCCCTTCTACACGACGAAGGCAAAGGGGACCGGCCTGGGCCTCGTCATGGCAAGGCAGTCGATCTCCCGGTACGGCGGGAAGATGGAAATAAAATCCGTGCAGGGAAAGGGGACGACGGTTACAATATCCCTTCCAGTCACCTCCGGAAAGAAAAAAGCCACGTGAAGAAAGTCCTCATCGCCGACGACGACGAGAGCATCCGCTGGGTCCTCAAGAAGACGGTTTCCGGGATGGGGTTCGCCCCCGACCTGGCGGAGGACGGGGAAAAGGCGCTCGCCCTGCTGACCCGGAACACCTACGCCGCGGCGTTCATCGACATCCGCATGCCCGCCATGGAAGGGATCGAGGTGCTCGAAAGGATCCAGGCGAGGAAATCCCCGACCCGGTTCTTCATCATGACGGCCGTTCGCCGGCCGGATGCCGCCGCCCGCTCCACCCGCGCGGGGGCCGCGGAGTTCATCACCAAGCCGTTCGACATCGCCCATATCGAGAGCCTGCTCCGGGACGTCACGAAGGAGTCGGCCTCCCGGGAGCGGCCGTTCCGGACGGAAGAGCCCGAGGACTGGAAGTCGGCCCGGATCGTGGGGCGCAGCCGCGCCTTCCTGGACGTCTTCCTGGGCGTCGGGAAAGTGGCGGACTCCGACGCCACCGTGCTGCTGCTGGGGGAACGCGGCGTGGGAAAGGAGCTCGTCGCCCGCGGCATCCACGAGCTCGGGACCCCCGAAGGCCCTTTCGTCGCGGTCAATGCCTCCGCCATCCCGAGGACCCTGCAGGAGGCGGAGCTGTTCGGTTTCGAGAAGGGAGCGTTCACCGGGGCGGACACGGCCCGGGAAGGGAAACTGGAGGCCGCCTCGGGGGGTACTCTCTTCCTCGACGAGGTCGGGGACATCCCGNNTCGACCGGCTGAACGTCTTCCCGATCCGCGTCCCCCCTCTGTCGGAGAGGCGGGAAGACATTCCCCTTCTCGCGGATTTCTTCCTCCAGAAGTATTGCGCGATCCTCTCCCGGCCCCCTCGGTCGTTCTCGAAAGAGGCGCTGGAGGTGATGGCGTCCCATCACTGGAAAGGGAACGTCCGGGAGCTCGAGAACTTCGTGCAGAGGCTGGCCGTCCTCTCCACGGGAAAGCTCCTGCGGCGGGAAGAGGTGGCGCGGGAGCTGGCCAAGGCGGACGGTGCGCCCGACCTGTCCACGGCCCCCCTGGAGCAGGTCATCGAGGAGCGGATCCGGGAGTTCGTGGGGCGCCTGGGGAAGGCGATCGAGAGCGAGGACGACCTCCACGGCTACTTCCTCCGGCAGATGGAGAAACCGCTCATCAAGATCGTCCTGGAGGCGACCGGAGGAAACCAGGTGAAAGCCGCGGCGATCCTGGGGATCAACCGGAACACCCTGCGGAAAAAGCTGTCGTCCCTCTCCCTCCTCCCCGGAAAAGGAACGTCCCGGTAAGAACGTCCCGGCAAGAAAGAGACGGGCCGGCCCCTTCGCGGCCGCATCGCGGGGGAAGGAGCTACTCGTAGTCCCGCGCCATGTCCTCGAAGCGGGTGTACTGGTTCAGGAAGGTGAGCTCGACCATGCCCATCGGGCCGTTGCGCTGCTTCCCGATGATGATCTCGGCGACCCCCTTCTTGTCCTCGGGAACCTCGCCCTTGCTGTACATCTCCTCGCGGTAGATGAAGAGGATCAGGTCGCTGTCTTGTTCAATTGCTCCGGAATTGTGTGATACGACGCCGTCCGCCAACCAGGTGGAAGGCCCCGGCACGGTGAGGTCGAAGACTTCCTCGGTCCCGTCCTGGCGCAGATCCGAAACGCGGTCCCAGAACAAGTCGCTCGATGCCCACTCTCTCAGGGTGTCGTCGTCGAGGTGCTCGGCGTACTCCGCCATCAATATGCGCGACGGAGAAAAAGCAAGTTGCGAACTCCCGCCATAGGCAGTTCCCCGGAGTGCAGCCATTGCCCGCCGGGAAACCCCCTGTCTGGCCATCGCCGCTTTCACCTGGGAGAACACCTCTTGCGGCAACGTATCGACGTTGGGATTCGCTTCCACGAATGCCAGTTCGTTCCAGAGCTTGTCCGCCTGGGGTGCACGCGGACCGAATGCTCCGACGGTCTCCAGGAACCGCTTTTGCCGGTCGGTGGCGGATACATCCACGGTGTAGACGGGATGGTAGTTCTCTTTCCGAACAACACGGATTCTCGCCACGATCCCAAGCCGAAGCAGAAGCGCCGACACGTCCCGGGCCAGCCCCTCGCTCGCGGTGCTGAAGTAAACCCGAGGCGGGCCCTTGGATTTGGCTCCTCGGCAATAAATGCTTCCGTCGGTCGCCCAGAGATGGCGCAACAGCAGGGCGACTTGATCGTTGCATAGACGAAACGCTTCCCCCGGCAACCGTTTCTCATGGGAACGCTGGCCGAAGATTCCCAACTCCCGCAGCCAGAGGTTCACGCCCGCCGGATGCCATCGGTTGCCGTTCCCGGTAATGAGAAGCTGGTGCCAGTTTCCCCGCCCTCGATAGCGGGTCACCACCGCTCCAAACTCTCTTCGAGCGGCTTCCTGGACGGCGCGGCTGTTCTCTTCGGAAGCAGTTGTGTACCGGAGCGGCCGACCGAGAAGATAGCTGCCGTCCCCGACGAGATGGGCCAGGAGGACAACCCTGCCTTCCGGCCAGCGGACCGGTTCCTCGGGCTCGGGCACGCGGCGCGCCAGGGCAACGCGGTCGCCGGGCTTGAGATCCGAGACGCGGGCCCACCCGTCGGCCTTGTACAGCCGGTGATCTGCGGTGGCGCGGACCACGCGGCCGCTGGCCATAGTGACCTTCGTCACGGGTCTCGTTCCCACCGACCAGATGCATTCGCTCCCTGCCGGAACGATTCGCCCTTCCGGCGAGATCGCCCATACCCTGGTCTCCTTGCCGACCAGATCCCGGATCGGGGTGCGGTGTCCGTCGGTCGTCAGCACGAGCGTGTCGCCGGTCACGCACTCTCTCAGGTCCGCCATCTGGGGCCGCTTGTCGGTCCTGCTCTCCACTCCCCGGTTGAGCTGGGATATGGCGACGACCGGGACGTCGATCTCCTTCGCCAGGGCCTTGAGGGAGCGGGAGATCTCGGAGATCTCCTGGACGCGGTTGTCCTGGCCGCCGCGCCCCGATGGCCCCCGCATGAGCTGGAGGTAGTCGACGATGACCATCCCGATCCCCTTGTCCTTCTTCAGCCGGCGGGCCTTCGCCCGCAGCTCGAGGGCGGTCAGCGCGCCGGAGTCGTCGCAGTAGATCTGCGCCTCGGAGAGCCTGCCCACGGCGGCGACGATCCTGTTGATCTCGTCCTGGGTCAGGTACCCGGTCCGCAGCCGCTGGAAGTTGACCCGCGCCTCCGAACAGATCATGCGTAGCGCCAGCTGCTGGCGGCTCATCTCCAGCGAGAAGATCGCGACCGGCAGCCCGTTGCGAAGGGCGGCGTGGAGGGCGACGTTCAGGGAAAAGGCCGTCTTCCCCATCCCGGGACGGGCCGCCACGACGACCATGTCGGACTTCTGGAACCCCGCCGTCAGACGGTCGAGGTCGCGGAATCCGGAGGGGACGCCGGTGATCAGCTCCTTCTTCTCGTAGAGCTTCTCGATCTCCCGCATCGCCTCCTTTCCCATCTCCGCCATCGAGTAGAAGGACGGCTTGATCTTCTCCTCGGCGATCGAGAAGATCGCCTGCTCGGTCCTGTCGAGGAAGTCGTCGACCTCGCCCACGCCCTGGAACGCGGAATTCGTGATCTGCTGGGCCACGGCGATCATCCTCCGGAGGATCGCCTTCTCCTTGACCAGCCGGGCGTAGTCGGCGACGTTCGCGGTGGTGGGAATGTCGTGGATGAGATCGGAGAGGTAGGACAGCCCCCCCACCTCGTTTGCCACACCCCGTGTGTTGAGGGCCTCNNAGCGTCCTGTGGGCGCCCTGGTAGAAGTCGTCCGGGCGGAGGACCTCCACGACGTCGTTCATCAGGTCGTTGTTGAGAAGGATCGAGGCGAGCACGGCCTGCTCCGCCTCGAGACTGTGCGGGGGGACCTTCAGGAGAGAAGTGTCCGCCGCTCCGTGAACCGTCAACCGCGGACCGTTCATGTCGACCCCCTACTCCGGAGGATGGACCCTATTCCTCCACCACGCGGACGGAGACCTCGGGAACGATGTCCGTTCCCACCTTGACCTTCACCCGGTACTCCCCGACCTGCTTGATCGGCTCTTCCAGAAGCACCATCCGGCGGTCGACGGCCACCCCGGCCCGTTCGAGGGCCTCCGCGACGTCGCGCGAGGTGACCGCTCCGAAGAGCTTCCCCTCCTCGCCCGCTTTCGCCGATATCGTCAAGGAAAGGGAGGAGAGCCTCCCCCCCAGATCCTCCGCACCTCTGCGGGCCTTCTTCGCGCGCGCCTCGATGACCCGGCGGTCGTGCTCCAGCGCCCGCAGGTTCCGCACGTCGGCAGGGACGGCCAGACGTTTCGGAATGAGGTAGTTCCGGCCGTACCCGTCGGCGACCTTAACGATGTCGCCGGCCTTTCCCAGGTTATCGACATCCTCCTGCAGGATCACTTTCATCGGTCTCCCCCTACTTTACCTGCGTCGCCGTGAACGGCACCAGCGCCACGA
>DOTC01000148.1 GCA_003513855.1 Deltaproteobacteria bacterium
TTGACCGACGTGTTGCCGCCGCCGCGGAGAACGAGTTTCTTTTCCTGCCCGATCAGCCTGCCCGAGTAGGTCCGGAGAGCCAGGTCTCTTCCCCAGCGCTCGCCATACCGGGCGATCCATTCGGAGGCTTTTTCATCCAACCATTTGTTTTCCATCAGGGTTCTCGCTGGGCTCGTCGGTTCAGCACATCCATCATGAACGGATCCTATTTCCTTGTTTTCTTCAGCTTCCGGTACACGTCGTACGCCTCCCCGGGCGTCATGTTTTCGTGAACGACCTTCCGGACGGCCTGGATCATCGCGGCGGGGGCTTCGGACTGGAAGATGTTCCGCCCCATGTCGACGCCCGCGGCTCCTTGCTGCAGGGCGTTGTAGGCCATCGCCAAGGCATCCCGTTCCGGCATCTTTTTCCCGCCGGCGATCACGATCGGCACGGGGCAGGATGCGGTGACGGTATCGAATCCTTCGGCAACGTAGTAGGTCTTGACGTACGCGGCCCCCAGTTCCGCGCATATCCTCGTGGCCAGGCGCATGTACTTGGCGTCCCGGACCATCTCCTTTCCGACTGCCGTCACTCCCAGGACCGGGACGCCGTACCGGTTGCCGATGTCCACCAGTCTGGTCATGTTGTGCACGGATTTGGTCTCCTGCTCGCCGCCGATGAAGACCTGAACCGCCATGGCGGCGACGTTCAGGCGAATCGCGTCTTCGATATCGACGGCGATTTCCTCATTCGACAGTTCCTTGAGAATGCTCGGCCCTCCGCTGGATCGCAGAACGATTCCCTTCGTGAACGTCGGCGGAATGGTAGAGCGCAGGATGCCGCGGGTGCACATCAGGGTATCGGCGTACGGGAGGAGCGGTACGATCGTGAGATCCACCCGCTCCAGCCCGGCGGTGGGCCCCAGGAAATATCCGTGGTCGATGGCAAGCATGACTGTCCGCCCCGATTCCGGTCGAAATATGTTCGACAGTCTGTTTTTGAATCCCCAGTCCAGAGAGTTCGAGCCCCGCAGGGTGTAAGGCTCGGATTCCATCGGGATGTCCAGGTGGTATTGTTCCGCTTCCTGAACGCTATCCTTGTCCGCCATCGTCGATCTCCTTTCTTAACTCGTTGAATTGCAAAGTGTAACACCGGTATCCAGGGATCTCAACCTCCTTTCGTTCCGCCAGTGTCTGCCCGGTCTGCGGGAACACCGGAAATCCATGATTTCCCAAATCGGGAGAAGTTCCATCAACCCCGTTCCCTGCGGGGCTGGGAACGGGTGATCACGTTTTTGTATGCGCAAGGACAAAATTGGTATTTTCCCCGCCGGGAGAGGAAGGGAAGGCGAAGAAACGAATGGAAATCGTTACGATAGCGAAAAAGGCACGAAACTTGTAGAAAAAAATGTCATCGTTGTTCCGTGAAAGCGGAATCGAACACCCGGAGATCCCCTCTCTTCGGGCAGGAGAAACGGCCCCGCGTCCCTCCTCGCGGGGCCGTTCCCATTTCCTCTTCCGTCCATGGGGCGTTCACATGCGCTATTGACCCGTTCCTCCAGAGAGGAATAGAATGACTTTGTACACCGTACACCCCGTCGTATCGGTTGTTCGTCGCCCCGGACACTCTGGTGGTTCCCCTCGCAAGGAGAGGATCATGATGAAGCTTTCCGCAGCCGCCGGCCTTGCCTGGCAGATCGCCGCCTCGGAGGCGGCCATGGCAAGGCATCCCCTCATCGAGCGCGAGCATCTCCTGATCGGTGTGTGCAGCCTGCACAAGACGGTGAAACTCATCCGGTTCGTCAAGGAGGATCCCCTCTCCCTGGAGAAGATCCGGACCGAGGCGGACCGCATCGAGGAGATCCTGTCCCAGTTGAGGATTTCCAGCACCGTCCTGCGGAGGGGAACAAGATCCCGGCTTCGGTCCGGACATGCTCCGCCGGCCGACCAGGTTGTGCACCGCAGCCAGGCGTGCAAGGAGATCTTCCGCCGGGGGCAGGAGGACTCCGAGAGGGAGGGGGCGGCGGAAACGTCCGCGCCCCATCTGCTCGCCGCGATCCTTTCCGACCCGGGACCGATCATCTCCGCCGTGCTGGCCGGGGCGGGGGTCGAGCCGGGACCGGTCCCGCCGGAATCCCTGGCGCCCCCTCCGCGTGGGGAGGAGGAGCCGGCGAGGGCCGAGGACGTGGGCACGATGGTTTCCGAGCCCGAGGTGGCTGCGGCGAACACCCCTGTGCTCGACCGCTACGGGCGGGACATCACCCGGGCGGCCAGGGAAGGACGCCTGTTGCCGTTCGTGGAATCCGACAGGACGCGGAACACCCTCCGGCAGCTGCTCAAGGTCCTCGTGATGCCCACAAAGAACAACCCGGTGCTCGTCGGGGAGGCGGGAGTGGGGAAGACGGCGATCGTCGAGGCGCTTGCCGAGCGCGTCGCCACCGGACGAGACCGCCGGGTGCTCGCGGGGAAGAGGGTCGTCGAGCTTTCGATGGCGGAACTGGTTGCGGGGACCAAATATCGCGGGGAGTTCGAGGAGCGGCTCACCCGCGTGATCGACGAGGTGCGGGCGCACCCGGAGGTGATCCTCTTCATCGACGAGTTTCACACCGTGGTCGGGGCCGGACGGGCCGAAGGCGCCCCGATGGACGCAGGCAATATCATGAAGCCGGCGCTGGCGCGTGGGGAATTGCGGTGTATCGGAGCCACGACGATCGCGGAATACCGCCGTTGCGTGGAGAAGGACCCGGCGCTC
>DOTC01000223.1 GCA_003513855.1 Deltaproteobacteria bacterium
ATCCTGGTGGCCGGCCCGTCTGCCCGCAACCCGGACGCCGATCACCGCATCGAGTTCCTGCGCATCGGGAAGGGGACGGGGAAGCGTTCGTAGGGGATGTCCCCTCAGCCCTGGGTTCCGGCGATCGGTTCCGGCCCTTCTTCCTTCGGGGCCTCCGGCGGCCATCCCCCGCCCAGGGCCTTGTAGAACTGGATGAGGGTGATCAGGTGGTCCCGGATCGACAGGGACTCGTCGAGTTCGGCGTTGAAGAGGGAGCGCTGGGAGTCGAGGACCTCGAGGTAGCCGGTGACCCCTCCCCGGTAGCGCAGCTCGGCAAGGTGCAGGACCTTTCGCTCCGCACTCGCGCGGGCCGCCGTGGAGATCCGTAGTTCTCCTCCCTTGCGGTACCCCACGATCGCGTCCTCCACCTCCCGGAGCGCCGCCTGGATCGACTTCTCGTAGGCGTAGAGCGCCTGGCGCTGCTGGGACTCGGAGATCTCGACCCGGCGCCGGTTCTGCCCGGCGTTGAAGATCGGCTGAAGGAGGCTGCCCCCGATCGACCACGCCTGCGCGGGGGCGGTGAGCCACTGGTCGATCTCCGTGCTCGCGAAGCCGAAGGAGCCGGTCAGGGCGATCCGGGGGAACAGAAGCGCCTTGGCCTCTCCGATCCGGGCGTTCGATGCGATGAGGATCTCCTCGGCCTCCCGGACGTCGGGCCTGCGCTCGATCAGATCCGAGGGGAGACCCGCCGGGACCGCGGGCGGAGCGGAAACCTCCTCCGTGGATCCGGCACGGGGAATCGCCCCGGGGTTTCGCCCGAGCAGCACCGAGATCTCGTTCTCCTTCTGGGGGATCTGCCGCTCCAGGTCAAGGACCGTCCCCTCGACCCGGTGGTACTCGGCTTGCGCCTGGCGGAAGTCGATCTCGCTCGTGACGCCGCCCTCGAACCGGATCCTCGCCAGCTCCCGGTACTCCTGGCGGGAGGCGAGCGTCCTGCGGGCGATCCCGAGGCGCCGGTCCAGGTCGCGCAGCTCCACGTACCTCCGCGCGACGTCGGCGACCAGGGCGATCACGACCGCCCGGCGCGCCTCCTCCGTGGAAAGGAGGAGGGCGTACTGGGCCTCGGTCGCCCGGCGAAGCCGCCCGAAGAAGTCGATCTCCCAGGCCAGATCCGCCGAGAGACGGTAGAACTCGGTCTCCGTGTCGGCGCCCGGAGGCACGGGGTTCAATCCCCTCTCGCTCCCCCGCAGGTACGCCCCGTCGCCGGTGAGGTCCACCCGCGGGTAGAGGTCGGCCTTCGTGAACCCGTACAGGGCCCGGGCCTCGACGATCCGCTCGGCGGCGATCCGGACGTCCTTGTTTTCCACGAGGGCGGTCCGGATGAGGTCCTCGAGGACCGGGTCGCGGAACAGCTCCCACCAGGGGAGGTTGGCGATCGTGTTGTCCAGGGCGGTGTTGTCCCGCCACGCGGGCGGGGTCTCGACGGGGGGCCTGGAGTAGTTGGGCCCCAGCGTGCAGGAGACCAGGAGAAGGGGCACGACCCAAAGAACCGAAAGGAGTCTTTTCATGGTCAGTGTCCTCCCTCCCCGCCGTGCGGTTTCGGGGGGGGCTCCGATCCACCGCGCTTTCCTTTCCCGATCCGCTCGACCATCGCGAAGAGCCCGGGGATGATGAAGACCCCCGCCGCGGTGGCGACGAGCATCCCGAAGACGACGGACGTCCCCATGACCGACTGGGAGCCGGCGCCCGCCCCCGAGGCGAGCATGAGCGGCACGCACCCCATGATGAAGGCGAAGGCGGTCATCAGGATCGGCCGGAACCTGAGCCGCGCCGCCTCGAGGGCCGAATGCTCGATCTGCTCCCCCTCCTCCCGCTTCGCCTTGGCGAACTCGACGATCAGGNNGGGGGCGATCTTCTCCTGGTACGACAAGCCGGCGAAGGAGGTTCCCATCTCTCGCGGGAGCACCCGGGCGGCCGTCTCCTCGAGGGCGGCAATCGCCTGTCCCGAAGTGTAGCCGGGCGAAGGGGAGCCGACCAGCTCCACGGTGCGCAGGAGGTTGAAGCGGACCGAAAGCTCGGGACCCGCCGCCTGGTCCACGGTGAGCAGCGTCGAAAGGGGGATCATCTTCCCCGTGGTCGTGCTGCGCACGAAGAGCCGGCCGATGTCCTCCGCCTGCTGGCGCGCCTGCGCCTCGGCCTGGACAAAGACCCGGTAGAGCCGGCCAAACCGGTTGAAATCGTTGACGTAGGCGCCTCCGAGGGCCGCCTGCAGCGTGATGAACACGTCGTTGACCGGCACGCCGAACGTCCGGGCCTTCTCCCGGTCCAGCGCGACGCCCACCTGGGGGGTAGCCGGGTTGTAGGAAGTGAACAGGTTGCTCCGGGCCAGGGCCGGTTGCTTCTGGGCCTCCGCGATGAACCGGCTCGTCTGCTCCCCCAGCTGCGCGTAGGAGAGGGTCCCGCTGCGGTCCTGGAGGTTGAAGTTGAACCCGCCCGACGCCCCGAAGCCCGGGATCGTCGGGGGGGCGAAGGGGAAGACGATCGCCTCGGGGATCCGGGCAAACTCTTTCCCCACCTGCGCCATGATCCCCTTCACGTGGAGCTCGGGGCTCTTTCTCTCCTCCCAGGGCTTGAGGCGCACGAAAAAGGAACCGTAGTTCGTGTTGAAGCTGTTCGTCAGCATCCCCAGTCCGCCGACCGCGTTGTACGCTTCGATTCCCGGCGTCCGCCCCAGGATCTCCTCGACCTTTCGCAGCACCGCGTCGGTCCGCTCCAGGGAGGAGGCGGGGGGCAACTGGACGTTGACCATGAAAACCCCCTGGTCCTCGTCGGGGACGAAGCCGGCCGGGAGGACCTTGCCGAAGAGCCCCGTTCCCGCGAAGGCGAACAGGAGCGCCACGATGCAAAGGAGAGCTCTGCGCACGAAGAGGCGGGAGACGCTTACGTACCCCTTCGTGGTGGCGTCGAAGCCGCGGTTGAACCCCCCGAAGAACTTCCCGAGAACCCCTTTCGACGGGCTGGCGGGCTTGAGGAGCATCGCCGCGAG
>DOTC01000028.1 GCA_003513855.1 Deltaproteobacteria bacterium
TCCAAGCGCCTGCCCCAGGGGGTGACCCCCACGCTCGGCCCCGATGCGACCGGCGTGGGATGGGTGTACGAATATGCCCTGGTGGACAGGACGGGCAGGCACGACCTCGCACAGCTGCGATCCCTCCAGGACTGGTTCCTCCGGTACGAATTGACCGCGGTGGACGGCGTGTCGGAGGTCGCCTCCATCGGGGGATACGTCAAGCAGTACCAGGTGGTGGTGCACCCGGATCGGCTCGCCGCCTACGGCATACCGATCCAGAAGGTGCGCATGGCGATCCAGCGGAGCAACAACGACGTGGGCGGCCGCCTCGTGGAGATGGCGGAGACCGAGTTCATGGTCCGCGGCCTGGGGTACATCAGGAGTCCGGACGACCTGCGGGACATCCCCCTGACAAGCGACCGCGGAACGGCCGTATTCCTCCGGGACGTGGCGGACGTCCGGATGGGGCCCGAGCTGCGCCGGGGGATCGCCGACCTGGACGGGGAAGGGGACGTCGCGGGCGGCGTCGTGGTGATGCGGTTCGGGGAGAACGCCCTGAAGACGATCGGGAACGTGAAGAAGAAACTCGAGTCCCTCAAGGCAGGGCTGCCGGAGGGGGTGGAGATCGTTCCCGTCTACGATCGATCGGGGCTGATCGAGCGGTCGATCGCCACCCTGAAGGAGAAATTGCTCGAGGAGTCGGCGGTCGTCGCGATCGTCTGCGTCATCTTCCTCCTCCATTTCCGCAGCGCCTTCGTGGCGATCCTGACGCTCCCCCTGGCGGTGCTGATGGCCTTCATCGTCATGTACTACCAGGGGTTGAACGCCAATATCATGTCTCTCGGCGGCATCGCGATCGCCATCGGGGCGATGGTGGACGCCGCGATCATCATGATCGAGAACATGCACAAGCACATGGAGCACGACGGGGGGAAGCGGGGACACTGGGATCTGGTCGTGGAGGCGTCGAAGGAGGTGGGGCCCACCCTCTTCTATTCCCTCCTCGTCATCACCGTGTCGTTCCTCCCCGTGTTCACCCTGGAGGCCCAGGAGGGGAGGCTCTTCAAACCCCTGGCGTTCACGAAGACCTACTCGATGGCGGCGGCCGCGATCCTGTCGGTTACCATCGTTCCGATCTGGATGGGGTTCTTCATCCGGGGGAAGATCCTTCCCGAGGAGAGGAACCCGGTCAACCGGTTCCTCATCCGGCTGTACCATCCGGTCCTGGACATCGCTCTCAAGTACAAGAAGGCCGTGATCGTCGGATCGCTCGCCCTGATGGCGGTGACGGTCTGGCCGATCGGGAACATCGGATCGGAGTTCATGCCTCCGCTCTACGAGGGAGACCTTCTCTACATGCCGACCACATTTCCCGGGATCTCGATCACGAAGGCCAAGGAGCTGCTCCAGCAGACCGACCGGATCATCCGGACCTTCCCCGAGGTGGAGAAGGTCTTCGGAAAGATCGGCCGTGCGGAGACCGCCACCGATCCGGCCCCCCTCTCCATGCTCGAGACCACGATCACGCTCAAGCCGGAAGGCCAGTGGCGGCCGGGGATGACCCACGAGAAGCTCGTGGAGGAGCTGAACGCGGCCATCCAGATCCCGGGGTTGACCAACGCCTGGACGATGCCGATCAAGACCCGCATCGACATGCTGGCCACGGGGATCAAGACGCCCGTCGGGATCAAGATCATGGGGGAGGACCTCGACACCCTCGCCCGGCTCGGGGAGCAGGTCGAGTCCGCGGTTTCCGGGGTCCCCGGCACCCTGTCGGCCTTCGCCGAGAGGATCACGGGAGGGAACTACTTCGATTTCGAGATCCGCCGCAGGGAGGCGGCCCGCTACGGCCTCGCCGTCTCGGACGTCCAGGACGTGATCATGTCCGCCCTGGGGGGGATGAACGTGACCCAGACCGTGGAAGGTCTGGAGCGGTACCCCGTGAACGTCCGCTACCCGGAGGAACTCCGGGACAACGTGGAGTCGATGAAGCGGGTGCTCGTCCCCACACCCGGTGGGGCGCAGGTCCCCCTGGGCCAGCTCGCGGAGATTGCGATCCACAAGGGCCCGGCGAGCATCAAGAGCGAGAATTCCCGCAGGACGGTGTGGGTCTACGTCGACATCCGCGGGGTCGACGTCGGGACCTACGTGAAGAGGGCCCAGGAGGCGGTGCGGGAAAAGGTCCAGCTTCCGGCGGGATACAACCTGGTGTGGAGCGGCCAGTTCGAGTACATGCAGCGGGCGGAGAAGCGGATGATGGTCGTCATCCCGCTCACGCTGTTCATCGTCTTCCTGATCATCTACCTGAACACGAGGTCGCTTCTGAAGACGGCCGTCGTGCTCCTGGCGGTGCCCCTTTCCCTCGTCGGGGCGTTCTGGCTCATCTACCTGCTCGGCTACAACCTCTCCGTCGCCGTCTGGGTCGGGTTGATCGCCCTTGCGGGGATCAGTGCGGAGACGGGGGTGGTGATGCTTCTCTACCTCGACGTGTCCTATGAAACCATGAAGAAAAAGGGACTCATGAATACGATGGGAGACCTGAAAGAGGCGATCTTCGACGGCGCGGTCAAGAGGATCCGCCCGAAAATCATGACCGCGGCGGTCATCATCGCCGGGCTGCTCCCCATCATGTGGAGCACGGGCACCGGATCGGACGTCATGAAGCGGATCGCCGCCCCGATGGTCGGGGGGGTGGTCACCTCCGTCCTCATGGAACTTCTCGTCTTTCCCGTCATCTATGAGTTCATGCACCAGAAAGGGCTTTCCAGGACCGATGACAGGACGTCGCTCGAGGCCCGCCCGGCACGGTTCCCGGGTTCGGAGTCGTGATGGATCGGGAAGGACCGGGCCGGGCCGGGAAGGGCAGGACAGGGTGAAACGCAGGGAAGGGACAAGGTGGCGGCTGGTCCCGCTCCTGGCGGCCTCGACGATCTTGCTTGCCGGGCTCGCGTCCTGCGCGAAGCAGCCCCCTCCGGAGAAGCCTGTCCTTCGGACGACGAAGGCGTTCGATGAGATCTTCGGCGAACTGCCGCAGCTTCCGCTTCCCGCCACGGCCTACGCGACCGTCGCGTACTTCCCCTCCTCCCTCGAGCCCGGGAAGTTCCGTCCCGTCCCGATCTTCTCCGTCGAGCAGGGGAAAGAGGAGGAGCTGGTCGTCCGGACCGTGATCCGGGGGATCGGGACGGAGGAGGGGCCTGCGGGCGCCCTCCTCGCGGAAATCGTCCATCCCTTCCCCGACGGGTCGGATCTTTCGTCGCTGACCGACGACACCGGGAAGGCGAAGGTCGCGGTCGGGGGGAGCTTCCGCGCGGAATCCCTTTCCGGGGCGCAGAAGGAAAAGGCCGCGCGGGCCCTGGCCCTTACCGTCTCCCAGTTCGGGAAGGCGGAAAAGGTCGAAGTGACCGACGACTCCGGGAAGGTGACGTTCGGCGCGGAGGCCGGGAGCGCGGAGGTCGTCGACATCGGCGCCCCGAAGATCCTCGGGCTTCTGGCAGTCCGGGAAGAGGAGGGGAAGCCTGCGGGTGTTCTTTCCGTTCTCTTCGACCGCCCCGTTTTCGTGGAGGATGCGGCATTCTTCGGCGCCGGGGGGAGCGCGTCGTATCCCGGAAAGGTCTATTCGACCGGTTTCGGGATGAGCCTGGAATTTCACCCCGGGGGGAAGATCGCCTTCGATCCCGAAAGAGAATACCGGGTCCGGTTGGCCGTCCGGGACGGGAAGGGGAGAAAAACGAGCGTGGAACAGGAGTGGCGGCCGAAGACGGCGACACGTCACTGATGGGAACGACGGGCGGCCTGAGGAAACGAGCCGCCCGACAACGATCCGAAGAAGGAGGAGGTTGATCATGAGACAGATGGCGATCCTGGCAGCGTTTTTGATCGTTCTTTCCGTTTCGGCTCTGGCCGCGGCCGATGACAAGGGGCATGGCTCCATGCCCGGCATGTCCGGGGAAAAGTCCATGGAAGGCCACGGGATGATGGCGATGGGGGACAAGGTCTTCGAGGGAAAGGTCGGCCCCTGGCATGGGGAGGCGCGCCTGATGGACATGAAGGCCCAGATGGAAAAGGCGAAGGCCTCCGGGATGAAGATGGAGGGAATGATGAAGACCCACCATTTCTCGGTTTCCCTTTCGGACCCGAAAACGAAAAAGGCCGTGACGGAAGGCAAAGGGTCGGTGTCGGTCACGGGGCCGGACAAGAAAACGGAAAAGATGAGTTTCCTGGTGATGCAGGGGCACTTCGGTGCCGACGTCACCCTCGACAAGCCGGGGCAGTACTCCTTCGAGGTGAGCGTCGAGTCCGGGAAGCAGAAGGGGTCGACGAGCTTTTCCTACACGCTCAAATAGACGGGATGAATCGGCCGGCCGGGAGAGGGTGGATCCTCCCCCTTCCGGACTGGTCCTTTTTGTCCTTTCCTGGGGTGTCTTTTCCGGGATCGGTTCCTGATAGGTTGCTTTCTCCCCGAAATTCTGCGAACCTATTGCGAACTTATTGTCGATAAACCGCTTTCCCCAAGGAAACTCCGGGGGGGCAAGGAGGTGCGTTGCCTGGCAGATTGAAAAGATTCCTCTCCGTTTTTCTCCTGGTGTCTTTCCTTGGGATTCCCGGCAGCCCGGAACCCGCTTTCCCCGATTCCGGGACCGGCCTGCTCCCTCGGGTACAGCACGGAGTCGATTTGCCGGGAGAGCTTGCCCTCCTTCCCGACGGGGAGATCCCTCTCCCAAAAACCCTCGTTCGGATCTCGTCCCGGGAGGGGGAAACCCTGTCCGGCATGCCCGTCGATCCTGCCGCCGTCGAGAAGGAGATCGACCGTCTCGCCGAGAGGATCCGTCCTGCTCTTCAGGACAGGAGCGACCCGCGCGGCGTCATCTCCTCCCTGAACCGCATCCTGTTCGTCGAGGAGGGGTTCACCTACGACTATGTTCCCGAGAATCCGGACAATTATCTCCTGGACCGCGTGATCGCCCGCAAGCGGGGCAACTGCCTCGGCCTGACCGCGCTCTACCTCATGCTGGGCGAACGGCTTTCCCTTCCGTTGCGCGGAGTATACGTTCCCTCCCACATCTTCGTCCGGTACGAGGACGGGAACGTGCGGTTCAATATCGAGATGGGGGAGAAAGGGGCCGAGTGGGAGGACGGACGGTATCTCCGCGAATTCCGGCTTGCGGGGGGATGGCCCTACCTGCGGTCGCTGGGCAGAAAGGAGATGATCGCCGTGTACCTGAAGAGCATCGGCGCCACCTACTCCCGGAAGAAGAGGGACGATGAGGCGCTCCGCCTGTATCGGGAAGCGGCGCTTCTCTACCCGGCGCTCCCCGACATCCATTTCAACATCGGGGTCTCCTACCACAAAAGGGGGATGATCGACGAGGCCGTCGCGCAATACCGGAGGGCCCTGGAACTCGATCCCGGCCTCGCCGTCGCGCGGGACAACCTCGGGGTGGCACTGGCAAAACAGGGCCGGTTTCCGGAGGCCCTCGCGGAGGCGCGCGAGGCGATGGCCCTGGCTCCCCGGGACCCCGTCACCCGGGGGAATCTTGCCGCCGCCCTGTGCGCCCTCGGGATGCTGGATGAGGGCGTCCGGGAATACCGGAAGGTGCTCGAGATCGACCCGGACAATGCGATGGCCCTGGTCGGCCTGACGAATGCCTACTATGCGCGCGGGGAGTTCCACGAGGCGATCGCGTATTGCGACAGGGCGCTGGAACGGGGGTGCCGTTTCGATCCCGCCGTCCTGGGGGCCCTCGAGCGGTACCGCGACACTTCCTCCGACGCTACCCCCTGAAAGGGCCGCACCGGCCCCCGGTTCCTACCCTTTGATCCTCTTCCGGATGGCTCCCCACGTCCGCTTCGTGAGGAAGCTCTCCGGGATGTTGGCGGCCATTCTCCCGAACAGCCCGAACGGCACGGAGAACGTCAGCAGGTTGTGCTCCACGTGGGGACGGGCCGACGGGTCGAACAGTCCCATCACCGCCCTCGGGTCGGACCGTTCCCCTTCCGCAAGCGGCAGGGTGACGATGGCCCCGCAGCCGGAGGAGAACGGCGCCGTCACCGCGTCGTCGTCCCGGTCGAAGGAGGCCAGGAAGTGAAGGCCCGCGATGAGGTCCGGGGACGCGAAGAAGATGACGACTTCCGGGTCGTCGGCTGCGTGCGGCATGTCGGCGCGGGTGAAGAGCCCGTATCTCTTCCGCGCGGGCCTGACCGGGATCCGGTCGAACCTGGCGAGCGCGAGCTCCGGGGTCTTGACGTACCGCTCGCCCTCCATCTTCCCCGGGATCCCGCAGGACAGGAAATATTCGATCCCCTCCCTCGGCCAGTCGAGAAACCCGAGGTAATACCCGCCCCCGTGGCACCCGTGATGGGACGCGGCGAGCGCCACCGGCGTCCCTTCCTTCCTCGTTTTCGCAAGAAGCGCGAACACGCAGACGTGCGCTCCTTCCGGAGGGAGAAGGGTTCCCTTCGGGACGTCGTCCGTGTACCGGAACAGAACCGGGTATTCCGCCATCCCGAACGCTTTCATGAACGGTTCGATTCGTGCCTTCATGGGCTCCTCTCCTTTGGCCGGCCCCCGGGATCCCCCCGGGGCACCAGTCCTTTCTCCGGTTCGGGAAAGGGTTTCCGTCCTTGACCGGCGCAGGAAATACGGGAGAATGATACCATGTCTGTCCCGGTGTCCGAGGTGCTCCGGAAGGCGCCGCTGTTTGCCGACCTTCCCCCCGAAGACCTGTCCCGCATCCGGGGGATATCCGTTCTGCGCCGATGCGCCAGGCGGGAGACCCTTTTCCGGGAAGGGGACCGCGCCGACGGCTTTTTCGTCGTGGCATCGGGGAGAGTGAAGGTCTTCAAGCTCTCCGCGGACGGGAAGGAGCAGGTCCTCCACATCCTCGAACCGGGAGACTCCTTCGCGGAGGCGACCATCTTCGAGGAAGGCCGCTTCCCTGCGAACGCCGAGGCGCTGGGCGACAGCGACCTTCTTTTCCTCCCGAAGCGCCCGTTCATCGAGCTCCTCGAAAAGAATCCGAAGATGGCTCTCCGCATGCTGGGGTCCCTGTCCAAGTGGCTGAAGCGGATGACGGACCTCGTGGAGAACCTCGCACTCCGGGACGTGGAGGCCCGTCTGGTCTTTTTCGTGTCCGAGGAGATGAAGGGCCGGGGGGTGCCGCTCCGGGACGGGGCGGAGTACGAGATCCCCGTCGGCAAGAACGTGCTGGCCTCCCGGCTGGGAACGGCCCCCGAGACCTTCTCCCGCACGCTGAAAAAGCTGCAGGAGGAGGGGAAGATCCGCGTCCAGGGGAACCGGATCCGGATCCTCAAGGCGGATTCCCTGTTCGGCCCGCTGGCCCGCTGACCGATTCGAAAGGAGGGAGGGATGATGAGACCGTTGGCGTTGGTAGTGCCGTTGGTTTGCCTCATCACGTTTCTCGCCGGTCCCGTTTTCGCGGCGACGGCACAGAAGGAGGGTCCGGTTCCCGGGGAGAGCAGGGCGTGCGTCGACTGCCACCGGCAGCAGAAGGTGGCGGCCACGGCGATCGAGGAGTGGAGGATGAGCACCCACGCCAACGAAGGCGTGGGCTGCCTCGACTGCCACGGGGCGAAGACAGAGGACAAGGACGCCTTTGACCACTACGGGAAGCTGGTGGCCACGATCGTGACGCCGAACGACTGCGCGCAATGCCACGAAAAGGAGTCGAAGCAGTTCCAGGGGAGCCATCACGCCAAGGCAGGGGACATCCTGGGAAGCCTCGACAACTTCCTGGGGGAGGTGGTCGAGGGACCGCCTGCCGCGATCTCCGGGTGCAAGCAGTGCCACGGAAGCATCGTGAAGATCCTCCCCGGCGGGAAGATCGACCCGACCACCTGGCCCAACACCGGCATCGGCCGGATCAACCCGGACGGATCGAAGGGGGCGTGCACCGCGTGCCACTCCCGCCACCTCTTCAGCGCGAAGGTGGCCCGATCGCCCGAGTCGTGCGGGAAGTGCCACCTGGGGCCCGATCACCCGCAGAAGGAGATCTACGACGAGTCCAAGCACGGCATCGCCTTCTACGCGAACCGGGAGCGGATGAACCTCGACTCCCGCTCGTGGGTCCTGGGCAAGGACTACACGGCCGCGCCCACCTGCGCCACCTGCCACCTGAGCGCGACCCCCGATCTTCCCGTCACCCACGACCCGGGGGAGAGGATCTCCTGGACGCTGCGGCCGGCGATCTCGAAAAAACTCGAGAACTGGGAGAGGAAGAGGGACACGATGAAAGCCGTGTGCGCCAACTGCCACAACCCGAAGTTCTCGGGCGCCTTCTTCACCCAGTACGACATCACGGTCGAGCTCTACAACGAGAAGTTCGCCAAACCGGGCGCGGAGCTGATGAAGAATCTCCGGAGCGCCGGGAAACTCACGCCGACCCAGTTCGACGAGAAGATCGAGTGGACCTGGTTCCTCCTGTGGCACCACGAGGGGAGGCGCGCCCGGCACGGGGCGTCGATGATGGCCCCCGACTACACGCAGTGGCACGGCTTCTTCGAGGTCGCGGAGCGGTTCTACATGGAGCTTCTTCCCGAGGCCGAGGAGCTTCTGCCGGGCTCGACCGGATTCATCCTCGCCCAGGACCAGCACAAGTGGATGAAGGGGATCAGCGAGGAGGAGCGGGACACGATGCGGAAATTCTACGAGGAGCGGTACGGGAAGTAGGGGTACGCGGCAGGCGTTCCGGGAATCCGGGCGGCGGACCGGCGGGGCCTTCCCGGAAGGCCCCGCGGCGCGCCCCGTTTGCGCGTCACCCCCGTGGTATCATGATTTTTCATTTTCGCCCCTCCGGGGGAAGGGGGATTGCGGGATGGGACATTTCTCGGTGAGCGTGATGGGAAAGGACCGGCCGGGAATCGTTGCGGAGGTGAGCAGGGTTCTCTACGAGCTCGGGTTCAACATCGAGGATTCGACGTGCACGATCCTGTCCGGCCAGTTCGCGATGATCCTGGTGGTCTTTCACGAAACGCTGCAGGCGGTCGGGGAGGTCAGCCCCTCCTTCGATGAAGTGCGGCAGAAGATGGGGCTCCTGGTCACGGTGCATCCCCTGAAGGCGGAGGAGATCGTCCACGAGAAGTCGTTCGTCGGGCACCCCCACATCATCTCCGTCTACGGGGCAGACCGGCCGGGGATCGTCTACTCCGTGGCCAGGGAGCTGGCCCAGCGGAAGGTGAACATCACCGACCTCAACACNNCGCCCGATCGAGACCCTGGAGCTCTGACGGGCGCGCGGAATGCCGATCCTCCCGATCCTGCAGTTCCCGGACCCCCGCCTGAAGGAGAAGTCCGGCCCCGTGTCGGTGGTAGGCGGCGAAGTGGTCGCCTTCGTCGATGACCTCCTGGAGACGATGCGCGCATCCCCGGGGTGCGTCGGCATCGCCGCCCCGCAGGTCGGTGTGCCCCGCCGGATCGTCGCGGTCGATGTCTCCGGCCACCGGCGCGGCAGCCAGGAGGAGAATCACGGCCTGCTCGTGCTGGTCAACCCGGAGATCCTCGCCATGGGGGGAAAGCAGCTCGTTCGGGAAGGGTGCATGAGCGTGCCGGACTACACCGCGAACGTGCAGCGCGCCCAGTGGGTTCTGGTGGACGCGCTCGACCGGGAGGGGAAGCAGGTCATCCTCGAGTCCATCGGGTTCGAGGCGGTCGCCATCCAGCACGAGGTGGACCATCTGGACGGCTATCTGTTCCTGGACCGGGTCTCCTCCATCAAGACCGACCTCTTCCGGCGGAAGCGCCTCCGCTGAGGCCCGGCCGCATGCGGGGGCCTCCCTCCGCGGTGCGGTCGGCTCGAGATCCGCGGCTCACGGGGCTGTGTCGGAAACGGGGTTCCGTCGGTCGGAATGCGTGTCCCGGTTCCTGGGAATGGCTTCCTGGATCTCCCCCAGGAGATCGAGGGCATTGCCCAGAGAAACGCCCTCGGTGCTTTCCTCGATCACCAGAGACTTGTGCTGTTTGAGAAACTCCCCGATGTCGGGCCGCTTCTCCGCTTCCTTTCCCTCTTTCCCCCCGCGGGGTGCGAGCAGCTCCTTTCCCGTCTCGCCTGCAGCCGCCGCCTGACGGGTCGTTTTCCCGGAAACCTCGATGATCGGGACCGCTTTTTCCCTGTCCCCGGATTCGGAGATCTCCACCCACCCTCTGCTGCCGTCGGAGGAGGAAAAGATCGGTACGCGGGCAGTCGTTTCCCCGGCCTGCGCAAGGGCGAAGGGCAGGGAAAGGACCGTCGCGATGCATGCCATTCCGAGAGCCGATCTCACGCCCAATTTCCGTCCTCCTGCCGTTTCCGGTCGATCCGATCGATCCCCGTGCGGATTGCAGGAAACAGAAAACATGCCAGGATCGGGTGTCCTTTTTCCTTATCGGAAATGGATGCTTACCCTTCGTATCGAGAATGGGCCCTGTTCGAATCTGTTATTTTTTCCCGCGATCTTACAATTTTCTGTGTTTTCCGGCCGGGGAGGCCCTTCCCATGCCGGGTCGGGTCGGGCTGCCAAGGCGTTCCCAGCGGGGCCAGGAAAGGCGTACAATGGATATTCGGGCAGGAGAGCCGGCAACTTCCGACGAACGAAGGGGAGGAAAGGAGAAGCCGCGATGATCAGGGTGAAGACCTTCACGTCCCAGTTGAGAATCTTTCACACCCGCAACGAACTTCTCGAACTGGATCAGGCCGTGAACGACTTCGTCGCTTCGTACGGCATCCGGAAGGTGATCTCGGTGAGCGACACGGTAACATCGGGGGAACGTGGGGAGGCGATCGGCATCATCCGGGTCGTCGCCTACGAGGATCCCGGCGAGAAGGGACGGGAGAAGATTCTCGGGACGATGGAAAAGAGGCTCAAGGACTGGGGCGCAGAGATCGAGAAGATCCGCGGGAAGGCCGACAAGCTGGGGTCGGAGTCGCGGGCGAAATACCAGGAACAGGTCCGGGAGCTGCGCGACAAGCAGGAACTGGCCCGGCAGAAGCTGCAGGAGGTGAAGAAAGCCGGCGGGGAAGCGTGGGAGGATCTGCTGGCAGGGGCGGATTCCGCCATGAACGACCTGAAGAAAGCCGTGGAGAAGACCGTCTCCAAATGGAAAAAATAATGCCTGCCGCATATCGGGAAACGATCTTCCGTGCGGGACGGTTCCTGCGGGAGAAGGGGGTGTTCGGCCTGGTGGTTCTGCTCGGGTTTGCGATCTGGACCTTCCCGGCCTGGTCCGCGGATCTGACCGAAATGGTCGAAAAGGCGAATAAGGGGGAGGCCGAGGCGCAGTTCGGGCTGGCCGAGAAATACCGGAAGGGCGAGGATCTCCCGAAGAACGACGCGGAAGCGGCGAAATGGTATCGCAAAGCCGGGGAGCAGGGTGTGGCGGACGCCCAGGCAACCCTCGGGCAGATGTACCGGGAAGGCGAGGGCGTCCCGAAGGATGACGCCGAGGCGGCGAAATGGTATCGCAAGGCCGGGGAGCAGGGTGTGCCGGACGCCCAGGCAAGCCTCGGGCAGATGTACCGGAAAGGCGAGGGCGTCCCGAAGGATG
>DOTC01000157.1 GCA_003513855.1 Deltaproteobacteria bacterium
GCCGACGCCGTCGTCGACTGGCTCGACAACGACGACACGCCCCGCGTCGGGGGGGCGGAGAGCGCCTTCTACCTGTCCCAGCCGTTTCCCTACAAGGCGAAGAACGACTTCCTCGATACCGTGTACGAGCTCCGCCTCGTCCGGGGCATAACCCCGGAGGTGTTCGAGACGCTGCAGCCGTTCGTCACCGTCCACTCCTCGGGAAAAGTCAACCTCAACACTGCCCCGAAACAGATCCTCATGGCCCTGTCCGCGGGACAGGATGCCGCGGAGGAGGGGGAGATCACCGGCACGACCGCCGACGAGATCATCGAGTACCGGACGGAGAAGCCGTTCCGGCAGGCCGCGGAGATCCGGAACGTGAGCCCCTTTCTTTTCGATCTGTACCAGAAGACCCGGTTCCGGGACCTCGTCGACGTGCGGGGAACCGCGTTCCACATCCGGTCCACGGGGGAATTCGCCGGGACGGAACGGACGATCGACACCGTCGGGATCCGGGCGGGAAAGGCTATACATTGGCGGACCTGGAGGGTAGAATGATCCACCAAATCCGACGAGTTGCGGGGGGATCATGAGACGTTTCCTGACGGTGGTCTGTGCGATGGTGGTCGCCGCCTCAATGGCGGGGCCCGCGGCCGCGGAAAAGACCGTCGCGGTGAACAATCCCGCCCTTCCCGGCGTCTTCGACCAGCCCTCCGTGGCGGTGAACGGATCCACCACCCACGTGGCCTACATCGGGGCGTCTACGACGGCAGGGCCTTTCCGGGTCTACTATGCGGCGATCAACGGGGGAGCCGATTTCTCCGATCTGTCCCTCTCCCGGGACACGCCCGGCTTCCTGCTCACCTCGCCCACCACGGTGGACAACACAGCCGCTGGAAACAATACCTACGCCGATGCGCGCCATCCGCAGATCGCCATCCGCTCCGCCAGCGAGGTGGTCATCTTCTTCCAGGCCAAGACGATTGCGTCCCCCGACCCCACGTACGCCCTGTACATGGCCCGGCTCACGCTGGAGAACAACGTGGTGGTGAAACGATCCGTGCGGCTGGTGACGGGTGTCAGCGGCTACAACGAGGACGTCTCGTTCGGGCTGACCACCTCGGGCGACACCGCCTGGGTGGCATACGCCGGCAGAACGGGGATTACGGGGAGTTTCAACGTGTATTGCGCGAGGATCTCCCTGGACACCGCCTCCGTGACGGGTACCCCGGGGACGCCGCTGCTGCTCTCCTCCGCGGCGGGGAGCACCGGCACCCGGCCGCTCCCCAGCCTCAAGGTCGACTCCGCCAACCGCGCCCACGTCGCCTGGGCCGCGAACGACAACACCTCCTCCCCGAGCGGCGTCTACTACGCACTGGTCAAGGAGGTGGACGGTTCGAATACCGTCGCGATCGCCGCGACAGAGATCCTCGGCAGGTCCAGGAGGTGGGGATCGCCGAATCTCCTCGCCCTCGCGACAAATTCCATCGTCATTCTCGCGGCCGACGAGTCCCTGCCGGGGGTGGCCGGGAATATCGGCCTGGTGAGAATCAACCCCGATGCCGACGACCAGGACGGAAGCCCTGTCCAGGTAACAGTCGACACCAACTTCCTCCTCACCCCGCCGGGGGAGGCCATTCTTCCCGAGAACTACAGTCTCTTCCGGCCCCAGGCGATTTTCGACATCCTCGGGCAGATTCACGTGACCGGATACGGCAACAGCGGGACAAGATCCACGTATTATGCCTTTGCGTTTTCCAACGATTGGCCCTATGTGGGATTCGTGAAGATCCCTGCCACCGTGGGCCTCGACTCGGCGGAGTTCCCCGTCTCCCTCGATGGGGACTACACCCGGGCCGCCATCGGGTATTTCAGCGATGGGAAAGCCGTGATTTTCTGGTCCGGCGCGGTGACGGGGACGGGAAACCGGAATCTCGACGTGACGGGCCTGCCCACGGCCAGGGCAATCCAGGACGACCAATCGGGATGCATGGTCGTGCCCGCCCCCTCCTCGGGCAGCACGCGGACGAACGCGGATGCCCTCCTCCTGTTCCTCCCCTTGGCCGCCCTGTGGATGCGCCGCGTGAAGAGGCGAACTTTTGGGGAATAGACGCCTTGTCCTGGTCCGGTGGCTTCTGCCGGTCCTGGGCGCCCTCCTGTTCCTTCTCGTTTTCCTCTCGGTGCTCACGTACACGCTCCCGGGCAGCGCGATCCTTTCCTCCGTCCGCCCCCTCCTCGCCCGGGAAGGATTCGAGATCTCCGCGGCGTCCGCCCGCACGGAATTTCCCATCGCCTTCCGGATGGACGGCGCGGCCATCGGCCGCAAGGGAAAACGACCGCTGCTTCTGGACACGGTCCGGGCCAGCTGGGAGTGGACCGGCCTCCTCCGGTGGCTCCCGTTCCACGTCACCGCCTCGATGGGGAAAGCGAAGGCCGAGGTCCGCACTTCCCCCCGGTTCTGGAACCCGGGGCAGGGACGACTCGTCATCGAATCCCTCGCCGGCGAGGACCTTTCCCCCCTGGTCCCGTTCCCCGTCTCCGGAGCAGGATTCTTCCTGGATTCCGGAGAGGTACGGTGGAGGAAGTCCGGTTCGGAAGGGTTAGACGGGACGGGGGAAGGGCGGTTCGCCTGGATCCGCGTGCCGATCCCCGAACCGACCTCTCCCATCCGGGAGGCCCTGATCGAGGACGTCACGATCCTTTTCGCATTACGGGGCGAATCCCTGGTCGTATCCTCCATCTCCGGGACCTACGAGGGGGCGCTCGTCGAGGGAACCGGGGAGATCGAAAACATCCTGTTTCCCCGCCGGGCTACGATCACGCTTCATCTGAAGATCGAGAACCCCCTCGAGGGAAAGATCGCCACCATATTTGACCTCCTGTCGAAAAACGCTAAGAATGCTAATCTGAGAATCACGGGCGCTCTCCTGTCTCCGACAGGCGAGTTCCGGTTCTTCTGAGGGCAGGCCATTATGAAGAGCCTTGGCATTTCCATCGCGCGCGACACCCTCTCCGCGGTCCTGTGGGAGCAGACCCTTTTCTCCTCCAGGATGGAGGGAGCGTGCGCCATCGCGTGCGCGGAGCCGTACGGAAGTCCCGCCGACGTTGCGCGTCTCGCGGAGGAGGTCCGGAAGGTCGCCGGCGGCGGGGCCCTTCCCCCCGCGGTGCTTTCCCTTCCCCCTGCGTGGACGTTCCTCCGCCGGGTTCCGTTGCCCGTCGCCGATCTTTCCCGCGCAAAGAAGATGCACATCGCGGACCTCGAGGGGAACCTGCCCATCGAGGACGATGAGATCCTCTCCGACGTCCTTCCCTCCCCCCCCGGGGAGAAAGGGACCTTCCTGGCCATCGCGGCCCGGCGCCCCAGCGTGGAAAAGGTGGTGGAAACCTTCACCGCAGCGGGCTTCCGCCTGGACCGCGCGATCACGGACCACGTGTCGCTCCTGTGCGCCGTCCACTCCCGGAAAAGCGGATTCACCGGGCTGGTCTGGTCCGACCGGAACGACATCGTCGCCCTGCGGCTATCGGGGGGCGCCCTCGCTGCGGCCCGCCAGTTTCCCGGGTCGATCACGGAGAATCCGGATGAACTGGAGAACGGGATCCGGGATCTCCTGCGCGAAGACGCGCAGGGGAATACCCCGCAGACGTCGATCGTGTTCGGCGATCTCGCTTCTTCCCTGGCGACGATCGTCCCCCATCCCGACCCCTTCGTACTCCCCGGCGCGGAAGGGGACGCCTCCCCCCTTGCCTACGGCGCGGCGCTTTCCCCCTTCTGCGGCAAGGAAACCGGCGGGTTCTCCCTTCGGACATCGGCGGAAGCCGAAACGGAGCGGGCGAGGAGGCAGTCCCGGGTCCGCATCGCGGCCGTCGCGGCGGCGGTCGCCATCCTGGCCGCCTCGGGTTCTCTCGGCATCGCGCGGTGGGCCGGGGCAAAAAAAGTCTCCCGGGTCCGGGCCGAAATCCGGAAGGAATTCTCGGAGGCCGTTCCCGGGGTGAAGGTGGTGCAGGAGACCGCGCAGATCCAGGGGAAGATCCGATCGCTCTCCCGGCAGGGAAAGGAGCTGGGTGTGGACGTCCCGGAGACGACCTCCCTGCTGGGGCTGGTGTCCGGGGCCCTCCCGAAGGACGGAACCGTTACCGTCCGGGAACTCTCCATCGACTCCGGACGCCTGAAGATCGCGGGCGACGCCGGTTCCGCAACGATCGTCGAGACGTTCCGCACCGCACTCGTCAACGCTTTCGGACCGGAAAGAAACGTGGTTGTCCAGGAGTCCGAGGGGAGCGCCCAGGGAGGCAAGGTACGGTACACGATCCTCATCGAGACGGGGGCCAACGGCCGTGCTTCTTAGCCGCGAGAAGGTCGTCCTCGTCCTCGGTGCGGCGGCGGCCGCCGTGATCCTGCTCCTCTCCTTCGTGGTGATCCCCGGGGTCTCCCGGGTCCGTGCGCTGTCGCGGCAGTCGGTGCTGGCCGAGAAGGACCTGGCGGAACTGCGCCGGATGCGTCCGGAGCTTGCGAACCTGGACCGGAAGGTGCGCCGGAAGATGGCGGCGGTCACCTCCTCCGCGAATGCGACCGAGTCTCCCCTGGCCCGCCTGACAGCGGCGGTCCAGGAGGCCGGTTTGCCCCAGTCGGCGTTCAGCCTCAAGTCCGCAGGTCCACGGACCGGGGAATACGTCAACGAGGAGGCGTTCGACCTGAAGATGGAGAACCTCACCTACCTGGAGGTGGTCCAGCTTCTCACCCAGATGGAGGACGGCCCGCTCCCCGTCGTCGTGCGGTCCGTGAACCTGAAGAGCCGGTACGACGACAGCAAATACCTCGACGCAACCCTGCGCATCGGGTTCCTCCTCCCGGCGAAACGATGATTCGCCGGGTTCTTCTCCTCGCGGTGCTCGTCGCGCTGCTTCTGCCCGCCTGCCGCGAGGACCGGAAGCGCCCCGAGCTCACCTCCGAGGATGAGGCGATCCTCAAGGAGAAAACCGACGGAAAGATCGGCCTGATCATCCGGGAGAACCTGCCCGCGCTCTTCGTCGGGATCGTCGTGTTCCGGTCCGACGTGTTCCTCACCCAGTCGGCGATGCTGGACCGGCGCGAGCTGTCGGTGCTGGACTCTTTCGGCAACACCGCTCTCGTCCTGCTCAACTCCCCGGACATCCCCCCGCTCCTGAAGGAGGAGTCCGTGAAAAAGGTCTACTACTTCTGCCGCCAGGGGCCCCTCGCACGGGTCCATCCCGCGTTCCTGATGGGGATCCTGAAACAGTTCGGCGCAGGGAAGGAGAACGAGGTGTCCGCCTTCCTCGTCCGGTTCCGGGAGCCGCCCCATGAGACGGAAGAGACGTTCGTGAAGGCGGCCGGCTTTACCGTCGATTCCCGGGCCGGCTACGTCTGGTCCCTGTCCGGCCCGCTCACCTCGCTGCCCCTCCTCCTGGAAGACGACCGCATCTTGTTCTACGAAGGCGCATCGAAAACAAGGACGATGTGACGCGCCGGAGGCACGACGTTTTGAGGTCCCAGACGTGGTCCAGGCGAATTTCCTTATGCATCTTCCTGCTCTGGGGATTCCTGTCCCTTTCCGGCATGGAGGTTCTGCCCGATCCCCGGAAGATCGACCCGCTTGCGCTCGTCTCCGG
>DOTC01000116.1 GCA_003513855.1 Deltaproteobacteria bacterium
ATTTTAACACGCTGTACGACAGCGGGGAGATCGTGGAGGTCGAGGAGGAGGAGGCGCTGCGGCGGGAACTCGAGAAGCTTCCGTGCTGTACCACCAACAAGGACGGCACCGAGAACGGGGACCCGCTGAATCTGGTGTTCGTCGGCAACAACGAGGACATTTTCCCCGCGTACGTCCGCCGCGGCTGGCACGGGACGGAGATCATCTGGAGGAAGGCGGCCTGGCGCACCGTCAAGTCGTTCCTGGTTGGGGGGCGGTACCGGTACTCGCCCGTCAGCCCGCTGTACGTCTACGGGCGGCGCCAGGACCTGTCCGCCCAGAAGGCGCGGGGCAACATCCACCAACGCAACCACCTGCGCATGTGGCTTTCGCCGCTGCGCTTCCAGGGCAAGAAGGTCTGGGTGGGGCAGATCAGCCGGGACATCGGCGTGAAGTTCACCACCAAGACGCCGATTCTTACGACGCACGTGATCGATCCCGAAGTGGACGAGGCGAGGCGGTATCTCCTGGAAGACCTGACGTACTCCCAGGCGCTTGCCCGCATCGCGTACGTGAAGGGGGTCGGGGAGTCGAGCAGGGAATCCCCGCAGTTCAATCTGGGCGGGGACCCCTACTTCACGGACGGGATGCGCGCGGTGATGTTTTTCGAGCCGAGGCCCCGCACGCTGAGCGACATAGACCCCCTCGGCGACTGGGAGGTACCGCCGAGGCCATTTACCGCTTCGAAAGGGGAGGCGGCCGATACATCCCGCTTGCGGGCACGCGCCCGGACGGTTGCCGAGGAAGGGATCCGCGTGTCCGCGACGATACCAAGCCCGGAGGAAAGCCGGGACATCTTCGGCNNGCTCGAGATCGAGAACGATACGGATCGGAAGCTCTTTTTCCTGCCGACGGGACTGGATCCCTGGTACTTTTCTCCGCTCGAGGTCTCCTTCGCCTATCATAAGCGCTTCTCCGACGACGCCAACGCGCAGCTCGACGATCACATCCAGAATCTGTACCACAGGCTGATCGTCGGTCCACAGTCGAAGGAGTCGGGCTTCATCTACACGAACCGGGATGAAGTCAACAAGTTTGTCTCCGTAGATCTGGTAGGCAGGTATTGGGCCGAGGCCTTCACCCTGGTTGTCCCGACTTCGGACCTCTCAAGTAACAAAAATCCATATCTTCGATTATCCCAGATGGCCGCCCGGTCCGATGTGGTCGATACCGACGACGAGTCGCATCTGCGCGAGCTGCTCGAGCAGCTGCCGTGCTGCGTGTCGAGCGAGGACGGGGCGCAGGAGGAACCCCTCAACGTCGTGGCGATCGGACGGCTCGAGGAGGTGACATCCGCCTTCATTCGGCGCGGCTACCGCGTTACGCCGGCCGACACCCGGATTCTTTTCGGGCGCCCCCAGGATTTCGCCGCAAGCAAGCGGGATCTCTGGGGCGCGGCGCAGCCGCACATCTATCGCGCCTGGATGACGACGATCCGGTTCCGGGGCAATCCCGTCTGGGTCGCCCAGGTCAGCTCTCCGCTGGGGGGGCGCTTTGCCCGCGCGCCGGAGGACGGCGCATCCCCGCCCATCGACCCCGACGTGGACGAGGCCCGCAACGACCTGGTCCAGGACCTCATCTATTCGCAGTTCCTCGCCAGGATCGGGTTCGTCCAGGGGGTGGGACAGGTCAAGGAATCGGCTCCTCGAACGATCCCGGGCGCGGGGGGCTATCACACCGACGGACTCCGGGGTGTCCTCTTTTTCGAGAAGCGGCCGTTTCACCTGTCGGAGATCGGGTTCCTGGAGTGGGAGCGGCTCGTCGATCACTACCGGAGAGAGGTCGACGGCGGAGAATCGAAACCCGGTCCCTGAGCTTATGCTCCCAAGGAGTCGGGGTGGGGAGGGGTGAACGCCCAGGAATGGTTGCTGACCGACTGGGAGGATCTGCCCCACCCTGTGTTGAGAAACTCGCGGGACATCCGGTCTCCTTGGAAGTCGTGGTGGTAGCCCTGGTCGATTATTTGGATGCGTAAGGTTAACCTGCCCTTGCGATGTTGGCTACGGCTGTTTATCAATTTGCTTTATGAAAGTACCGGTTCAGGTCAAGCAGTCCCCCTCTGACAGGTTCATCCTCGTCAAACCTTTTCTGAAACCAGTCATAGGTTTCCCAAAATCTGTCATCGGAACGATTTATCCCGTATTTTTTCAATCTCGATTTGCTTTTTTCGCTGGCATCAAAGGAATTAATGAGGTTGATAAAGTCAGGGATATCGTCCTGGTGAATATCGAAAAACATGTTCGGGTAGGAACCGATCATTCCGGGGATAAATTCAATCTTATCTTTTAAAGGATTCAGACGTTTGTCTTCCCCTAACAAGAAGGCCACGTTGTTGTGCCAGCGATTCACAACAAGCGTGGCAACCAAATCCTTCCCATTCTTGAGCCGTATCCGCATATAGGCAAGGTTGGCGTTATGGTCGTTGATGAGGGCGACAAACGGGGTGCCTGGACGTGAAACGGCCCGAAATCCTCGCAGGTAATCATCGGGTGATTCATAGTTCAACGGGATTTCCGGATAATCCTCGCCGGATTGCATGTAGTTGATTTTGTCAAAGGTGATCGCCGTTTCCTTGTTGATCTCCCTCGAAATAAGATGTTCGACAAACTCGCGCTTGGGGTCGGGTGTCGTAAAGTGGATTCCCGACGGCAGTGCGCCCTGGTAATAGTTCATCTTCTCCAGATTCATATCCAGATACCACGACTGCATGATCTCTTTCCGTGTTTCCGGAGGAAGAAAATCGAGGAAATAGCTTTCCCCCTCGATCCGGAGCCTGTCCATGTATAGCCTTTCGACCAGCTGGTGACCGACCGTTCCATAGACATCGAACCCGGCGACGAGCGAATAGTACACGCGTTCAAAGAGCGGGTAATCGATCACCCAGAGAGTCTTGGGCAGATTCCCCAGCGCCCCTTTGTGCACAGAAGCGCTGTCAAAATGACGATAGATCGTCAGGATCGGCGCATCGGACGCACGATTCCCCTTCCAGATCGCGTCGTAACCGAGCCCACCGTAATGAAACGCCGCATAGTAATCCTGCCGGGCCNNTTCAGGAAACCGGGATAGCGCACGGAAAGGTCGTGATCCGGGTCCAGGAACATGACCCATAAGTGATCCTCTATGACATTCAGGGCGATCTGGCCCTTGCAGACGGGGCCGTGGATGAAGGTCATGATGACGTAGTGGGCGCTGTCCAGAAGGAACATGTACCTTGAACGCGGGGGGATCTGTTCGAATGCCTTGAACGGATTTGCGCTGGTCTTGGGATCGAATCCCACGAGGTGGGGCTCCTGGAGCCACTCCGGTTGGATGAAAAGCTCCTCGTAGCGGCGCATCCTGGCATCGTCTAGCTCATAGACCATGTGCGTCTTCTGCACGATCGTCGAGTGGATCTTCCGGAAGCGATAATAGACGGCAGGGACACCGGGGTCGTCATACGGACGGACGGTTGCCACGAGGTCGATCGGTACGCCGGGCGGAGTCCTGGAGCGGACAAGCTCGAAGAATTCGTTCGTGGATGTGCCGAATTTTATGTGCGCAAGGAAGAGGTGCTCGTAGATGTAGCGGGCCGTCATCGCGCGCTTGGGATCGTTCTGGTTGAAGAAAGCCTCCCACTTCCGGATTTCCGCGGCATCTTCCGGCTTCGAAGCCTCCAGGACACTCTGTTCGGCAGGAGTCGGTCCCCTGGCCCCCTGATACAGCCACCCGGCCACGAGGTCGAATTCCTCCTGCTTCAGCGGGGGGAAGCCGAAAGGCATCCCGTTGTTCGGATGCTTCTCAAGGTATTCCGCGAGTTCGCTTCCGTTCTTCGAACAGGTCAGGTCATCCGCTTCCGGGTAATAATTGCCGGAGCTCCTGGGATTCTTCCTCTTGTGGTCCAGGAGTTGAAGCATCATCGAGTCATTGAAACCGTCGCTGACCGTACTTTCCGTCACGCTGAAAAAATCTTTTTCCCGCCACTCCGTGGTGTTTTTTGCGTCGGTGAACAGACGGGTGGGATCCATCGTCTTCAGGCGGGAGGCGTTGTAGATTGCTTTTTTGGTGGCTCCCCGGTCTACCCCCTCATACGAGTCCAGCTTGAGTTGGCAGGGAGAGTTGTAGCACGAGTGGCAGACCGTGCATCGTTTCTCCAGCAGGGGCTTTACTTCCGCAAGGTAATGGATCGTCCGTGTCGGAATGTTCACGGCAACCGGCGGAAGCGGCTTTGTTGCGCAGCCGGAGAAGAGCGTTAGTGTAATCGTGATCACAAGAAGGATCGATCTCATCTGGTTTCCCTTCGGGAGACGGGTTCCAGATTCTAAATGAACGATTCCTTGATTTCAAGGGATTTCGCACGGACCGCAAACCCGGCGCAAACGGATTTTCCATTGCTCCTACTTGCGGATCTCTTCCGACCGCTACCGATTGTTCGACATACCATCCTTATCCTCGGATCGGTCTGAAAAGCATTAGCACACCTTGGACCGATCAAAGTGGGCCAGGTTACTGCATAATGTGGCAGTTCCGGCACGCGTCGGGGTCATTCGTCAAGTAGGAAGTCCCCTTCGCGTAGAGGAACGTGTAACCGCCGAACCCCGCGGCCAAACCGATCAGGAGCCCGATCATGACCGCGGCCGGGCCGGTGATCCTCATGCGATCTCCTGCTCGCCGTCCGACCCGACCGAGACGCCTGCCCCCAAGGACACCGGGGCCCTCAGGTACTCGTGGATGAAAGGCATCGCCACAGCGCCTTCGCCGACGGCCGAGCCGACGCGTTTGGCCGAGCCGGAGCGCACGTCCCCGGCCGCGAAGACGCCGGGCATGCTCGTCTCGAACCGGGTCGGGGGGCGGTCGAGAGGCCAGGCCGCCGCTTCCGTGTTCACGTCTGCTCCGGTCACGATGAAGCCCTTGGCACCGCGCTGGACCGCGCCCGCCAGCCACTCCGTGTGCGGCTGTGCACCGATGATGACGAAGAGCGCCGAAGCGGGACGCGTCTCCCGAAGCCCCCGCCCCCTGTCGGTGATCGTGAGCCGCTCGAGCTGGCCGTCGCCGTGGCCTTCGACGGCTTCCGTCCGCAGGCGCACCTCGACGTTCGGCCGGGTGCGGATCTCGCGCACCAGATAGTCGGACATGTGCTTCTCCAGCGAATCCCCGCGCACCAGGAGGGTCACGCTCCTTGCGAACCGCGCAAGATGGACGACGCCCTGTCCGGTCGAGTTCCCCGCGCCGGCCACGAAGACGTCCTTCCCCTCGACGAAGCGCGCATCGCCCGGGACGATATAGAACACTCCGGCCCCCGTGAAGCGCTCGAGTTCCGGGATGCCGAGGCGGCGGTAGGCCGCTCCGGTGGCGATGAGCACGCTCTTCGCGGCGATCTCCGTCCCGTCCGCCAGCATCACGATGCGATCCGTACCCCGGGCCTCGAGACGGTGCGCCTCCCGCGCGAAGACGTACTTCGTTCCGAAGAGCCAGGCCTGCTCGTATGCGCGTTGGGCCAGCTCGGCGCCGCTGATGCCGCGTGGGAAACCGAGGTAGTTCCGGATCAGCGAGCTGGTGCCGGCCTGCCCGCCTACCGCTTCGCGCTCGATGACGACCGTGCGCAATCCCTCCGAGGAAGCATACACGGCGGCCGCGAGACCCGCAGGGCCGCCTCCGACGATGGCGAGGTCGCAGGTATGTTCTTCGACGTCGGTGGCGCCGAGCGCGTCCAGTATCTCGGCGTTTGTGGGGTCGGAGAGGACGTGCCCG
>DOTC01000217.1:0-130 GCA_003513855.1 Deltaproteobacteria bacterium
AGCTCCCGGACATTCCCCGGCCAGAGCCTTACGGAAAGCTCCTCCATCACCCGGGGAGGCACGGAGATCCGGCGGTCCGGGCCGATCTCCCTCAGGAAGTGCTCCACGAGGGGAGGGATGTCCTCCGGCC
>DOTC01000217.1:206-20085 GCA_003513855.1 Deltaproteobacteria bacterium
ATCGCCGCGCAGTTGACCGCGACGAATGGCCCTTGCGCCCGGGGGGAGCGCACGTGGACCCGACGGGCCACGGCCTCCTTGCCGGTCCCGCTCTCCCCCGTGATCAGGACCGTGGCGTCGGTACCCGCCACCCGGTCGGCCATCGCAAGGACGCGCTTCATGGCGGGGGAGACGCTTATGATCTCCCTCTCCACCCCGCTTGCCCGGATCCGCAGATCGCGGACCTCGGCGGCGAGGCGTTGCCGCTCAAGCGCCTTCTCGACGGCCAGGAGCAGCTGGTCCCGGTGGAACGGTTTCCCGATGAAGTCGTGCGCTCCCTCCTTCATCGCCTCCACCGCCGTCTCCACGTTCCCGAAGGCGGTGATGACGAGCACGGGAATATCGGGAGTCGTTTCCCGGATCCGGCGCAGCACCTCGATCCCCGAGATCCCCGGCATCTTGAGATCGGTGATCACGAGGTCGAATTTCTCCGGGGAGAAAGCGGCAAGCCCCTCGGCGCCGTCGGAGGCGTCCTCCACGCCGTACCCCGCCTTCCGCAGGTTGAAGAGGGCCACCTCCCGTCCCGCCCGGTCGTCGTCGATGAACAGGATCCGTCCCGATGTCATTCCGTCTCCTCGCGCCGGTCTCCACCCCCGCGGGCGAACGCCGGCCGGGTCAGGCGGCAACGTTCCTGCGGGCGATTTCCCTATCATGGCACGCCGTGGCAGGTTCTTGGAAGATCCCTCCTCCCCCGTTCTTTCCGAACGATCGGAGCGAGCAGGACATCTCATCAGGGAAACAGGGATTTTCCGGACCGGTCGGCGATCTCACCATCGGCGACATGAGGCGGGGCTCCCACGAAGAGGTGGACTTCCAAGCCGCCTCGAGCGCAGGGGGAGGAACGATCGATCGAAGGCCCGGACAAGCAGACGCGGATCTGGGTCGGTGTCCCGCTTGCTCAAGGCAGGAAGTGCGTTCCGCCGCATCGCAGGGTCTTTTTTCTCTCCCCTCCTCGAGGGGAGGCTCTGCGCCGCGCGGCGGATTTCCGAGCCGACCTGTTCGCCGGCTCAATCCCCAGATCCGCATATTCAGTATATCTCTTCCGCGTTCCAGCCTCCATGGGAAAAAAACCGGGCCGGCAAGGCCTGCTGGATGCGTCCCGCGCGGGTTGGTAGACTGAACCCGGGAGGGTCCCGTGGACTTCGGGCGAAAGGACGTGGTCGCGGCAAAAGAGCTGGTCTACCGGCTTGCGTACGCCACCCCGCTGGTCGAGGAGACCCCGCTGTCCGAGCGGGCAGGCGGCAGGGTCCTGTCGAAGCTGGAAAATCTCCAGACGACCGGGTCGTTCAAGATCCGGGGCGCCGCCAACAAGGTGCTTTCCCTCGACCGAACCCGGGTAGCCGGCGTCATCGCGGCGAGCGCGGGGAACCACGCCCGCGGCGTCGCCCGCGCCGCGAAGGAGGCGGGAATCCCCGCGACCCTCGTGATGCCGGTGTGGGCCCCCGTATCCAAGTCGGCCGCCGCGAAGCGCGAGGGGGGGGAAAACACACGCATCATCCACCACGGGGAGTCCTTCGACGACGCGGCGGGCCACGCCGCCTCCCTGGCCGGAGAGTCCGGCCTCGTGATGATCCACCCGTTCGACGACCCGATGGTGATCGCGGGGCAGGGGACGCTGGGGATCGAACTCGTCGAGGAGATCGGCCAACCCGGGACGATCTACGTTCCCGTGGGCGGCGGGGGGCTTCTGAGCGGGATCGGGGCCGCGGTGAAGGAGACGTATCCGGATGCGGAACTCGTCGCGGTCCAGGCGCAAGGGGCCTCGTCGCTTCTCCCGTCGCTTGCGGCGGGACGGCCCGCCGGGTGCCCGGAGGCGCGCACGATCGCGGACGGCATCGCGGTGGCNNATCGCCGCGGCGATCCTGTACGCCCTCGAGGAGATGAAGACCACGCTGGAAGGCGCCGGGGCAGCCCCCCTGGCGGCGCTGCTCTACAAGCGCCCGCCGAAGCGTTTTCCCGCCGTGATGGTGCTGTCGGGAGGGAACATCGACGTCCACTTCCTGTCCCGGATCACCGAGAGAGGGCTGTTCCGCTCGGGGAGGCTGATCCGTCTGCGGTTCCTCATCCCGGACCGGCCCGGTTCCCTCGCGGCTCTGCTCGCCGCCGTGGCCCGGGAGCGGTCGAACGTGATCAGCATCGAGCACGACCGTCTCCCGGCCGACTGCCCGCCGGGGTACTCGACCGTCGTGCTGCTCCTCGAGACGCGCGACCGCGCCCACGGGGAGGATCTCTCCGCCCGGCTCGACGAGCAGGGATTCCGGTCCACGAGCTGAGCCAAGGAGCGTCTTTTCCCATGAAACCTGCCCTCCCGATCGCCGTGCGAGCCGTCCTTCTCCTGGTCCTGCTCTCCTCCACCGGGTCCGTACTCTACGTCACCTACCGGAACACCCGCAACGCCCGCTCTCTGGCCGTCCTTTCGCTCGAAAGCACCGCGCTGGCGCTTTCCTCGTCCGCGGAAAATGCGCTGCGGGCGAGCGGGAAGAGGTCGGCCGGGGAGATCCGGGAGATCCTGTCGGACCGGGTCGTGGCGTACGCGCTGATCGCGGGGGGGGACGGAACGATTCTCTTCCATACCAACCCCCGGTTGGCCGGGACAACCGTGCCCGAAGAAGGACTCGGTAGCTGGCTCCATTCGGGCGCGGGCTTCGGGCGGAGGGTGGTCCTCGGCACCGGTCTTCCCGCCTACGAGTACAATTACATCCTGCACCGTCCCGACGGCACCCCCGAACTTCTCCGGATCGTCCTTCACACGGCCGCNNGCCTTGCTGTGGGCGGCCGGGATCCTGCTGGAGAGGTTGTTTGCCCGCCAGCTCCGCCTTGCCGCCGAGGTGGAGAGGCGGAAACGCCTGTCCCTCATCGGACAGATGACGGCCTCGCTCGCCCACGAGATCCGCAACGCGCTGGGCGGCATCAAGGGGTTCGTCCAGCTGGACGAGGAGAAGAAGAGGGCGCCCGATGACCACAACGGCACGGTCTCCCCGGCGCTTCGCGGAATCGGACGGATCGAATCCCTCGTGAACGACCTCCTGGTCTTTTCCCGGGAAGAGACGTACGAATCGCGTCCCGTCGACGTCGGGCCGCTGGTACGCGAAGCACTGGAAACCGATGCATCCCGGTGGGGCGGCAGCGTGGAGCTTTCCATCCCCCCCGGGATCCGCGCGCGGGCGGACCGGGAGAAGATGCGCAGGGTCCTTGCGAACGGCATCCGGAACGCGGTGGAGTCGATGCGCGACGGGGGCGCCCTCCGGATCACCGTCGGGGAGGAAGACCGCCGGATCGCCATCCGGATCGAGGACGAAGGGCCCGGGATCCCGGAGTCGGAACGGGACCGGCTGTTCACGCCGTTCCACACGACGAAGACGGACGGGACGGGGCTGGGCCTTGCCTATTCCAGAAAAGTGGTGGAGGGAATGGGGGGAACCATAGAACTGTCCAATCGGAAAGAGGGGAAGGGGGCGATCCTTTCGATCCTTCTCCCCTCGGCGAAAGGAGCCGGTCATGCCTAAGACCGTCCTGGTCGTGGACGACGACGAACTGATGCGCTCCTTTCTCTGCACCGTGCTCAGGGAAGAAGGGCACAGGGTGACGGAGGCGGGAAGCGGCAGGGAAGCCCTGGGCGCCCTTTCGGGCGCGGAGTTCGATCTCGTGGTGACCGACCTCAGAATGCCTGATCTTTCCGGGCTGGACCTCATGCGCGAGGGGAAGAGGGTCAGGCCGGATGCCCGGTGGGTCATCATCACGGCCTTCGGCTCGATCGGCAATGCCGTCGAGGCCATGAAGGCCGGTGCTTCCGACTACCTGACCAAGCCGTTCCAGAGCCCGGACGAACTCCGCCACGTCGTCCGCCGGGTGTTCAAGGAGGCCGACGCGGAAGCGAGAATCTCCTTCCTTTCGGAGGAACTCGGCAAGCGGTATCCCCCCGCGGAGATGATCTTCCTCGGGACGAAGATGGAAACGGTGCACCGGATGGTACGGGAGGTCGCCCCCACGCCCGCCACCGTCCTGATCACCGGCCCGAGCGGAACCGGCAAGGAACTCGTCGCCCGGGTGATCCACCAGATCAGCCCCCGGAGGGAGGGGCCCTTCGTGGCCGTGCACTGCGCCTCGCTTGCGGAGACNNCTCCTGGAAAGCGAGCTGTTCGGACACGAGCGGGGAGCATTCACCGGGGCCGTCGCCGCGCGAAAGGGCAGATTCGAACTTGCCGAGGGGGGGACCCTGCTCCTCGACGAGATCGGGGAGATCCCGCCGGCCGTTCAGGTGAAACTGCTCCGGGTGCTCCAGGAGAAGGAGGTCGAGCGGGTTGGGGGGACAAGGCCCGTACCGGTCGACGTCAGGATCATCTCCGCAACCAACAGGGACATACGGGCCGAAGTATCGTCCGGCCGGTTCCGGGAGGACCTGTTTTACCGTCTGAACGTCTTCCCGATCGCCCTCCCTCCGCTCACGGAGCGGCCCGAGACGATTCTTCCTCTTGCGGAATATTTCGTGAACCGGTACGCAACGTCATTCGGGAAGAAGATCACCGGGGTTTCCGCCGAGGCGAGGTCGGCCCTCCAGGGATACGGATGGCCGGGAAACATCCGCGAACTGCAGAACGTGATCGAGCGCGCGGTGATCCTCTCCGGGGGGGAGATCGATTCGAGGCACCTGAACCTGGAACTCCCGGCGGAATCCAAGGCACCCGAAGAGGGGATGCTCCGGGAAACCGAACGGGAAACGATCCAGAAGGTCCTCGCCGGCGTCGGGGGAAACCGGAAGAAGGCCGCCAGGATCCTGGGCATCTCCCTTCGAACCCTGCAGTACCGGATCAAGGAGTACGGACTGTGAGGCGGGAGGTGCAGAAACTGCGCGCCGGGGGTGCACCGTTTGCAGCCGAAGCCTGCCCGTCTTCCCCGGACCTGCAGAGAGAACCTATGTACATCAAGCCGTTAGGAAACCATTGTCTTTTGGCATCCCCTTTGCTCCTTACCGGGGTGAACAACAACCCCTGTAAAGGAGGAACGGAAGATGAAGAAGAGGATCGGTACGGTTATCCTGACGGGAGCCATTGCCGCGGCGATGACTCTCCCGATGACCGCAACTGCCGTTTCGGCGGGAAGAGGCGGCGCAAAGGGACAAAGTCTCCGGACCCATACAAGAACCCATTCCTGGGACAGGGACCGGACAAGGAACCGGGATCGCCTGCGCGACGGGTCCTGTCTTGACCCCGCCAAGGAGGGTGCGGGAACGATGAAAAAGAAAGGGAACACCTATGGCCCGGGAGATGGTACAGGCAACATGGGCGTGGGTCCGGAGGACGGGACGGGATACGGTGCCCCGTCACAGAGGTAACACTGTCCGCACCGGCCCCGGCAGGGCGGCATGGGCCGCCCTGCTCGTGCTGGCCGTGTGGGCGGTCTGCACGCTTCCGTTCGCACAATCCGCGCACGCGCAGGAACGGGACACGGCGCTGCCGGGCAGCGGCATCCGTTATCCCGGCGGGTTCGACCCCAATACGATCGGGGAGGTACGCGGAACGGCCTCGGACCTTACCCGCCCGGAGAGCGGCCCCGTCCGCTTCCGCCTGGTGTCGGAGAGAGATACGTATACGGTGCTTGCCTGCCCGCCATGGATGTGGAGCGACCTGAAGGTCGATCTCCCGGACGGCACGGACGTGAAGGTCCGCGGGTCCAAGTCCCTTGGCAACGATGGAAATCTCTATGTGATCGCCCAGGAGATGGAGCTCTTGCGCTCCGGGGAATCGATCGCCTTTCGCGACGGCGGCGGCATCCCCCTGTGGAAAGGTTCGCCGGGAAGAAGGATGGGCACGGGCAGGGGAATGGGTTCCCCGATGGGCGGCCCGGGCGGAATGCCGTCAGGCCGCGGCGGCAGAGGCGGGCGCAGGTGACCGGAGAAGAATCCCTTGTCTGAGAAGGCCTTGTCGCCACGACGGAGAGCGGTCTTCCTTGCCGGATGGTTTCTGCTCTGGTCCGTCCCCGCCCTGGCAGGGAGCGAAGTCGGGGCGACGCTGGGATTCGACACCAACGTGAACCGGGCGGTGGACGGAGCGCAAAGCGACGTCCAACTGGGCGGCTACGCCGCCTTTCTCCGGACTCCGGACGGCGAATCACGATACGACTGGGCCGCCACCGCCACGGTGGAAGGCGCGGTCTCTCTCGAGGTGACCGACCTCTCGTTCGCTGCGCTCACGGTCGAACCGGGGTTCGTCTTCTTTCCCCGGTGGTGGCTCACAGTGGCCGTCTCTCCCTTCGTCCAGGGAAAAGCCGTGAAGGACACGGACCAGTCGGCCGTTTCCTTCGGGGCAAAAATCCGCCTCCGGGAGCAGATCCGAACCAACCTGTATCTGGGCCAGTATTACGTCTACACCGACAGCCGGGCGAACGAGGAGGTGTATTCGTATACGGAGCATGCCGTCGGGATATTCTTCGGAGTCCTTTGGAGAAAAGGAGCGTTCACCGAGATCGGCTACGAATTCTCCCACGGAGACTCCTTCCGTACCGTGACCACAACGACTCCTCTTCCCTCCGGCATGGGAAAAGGACCCCATTACTCCAGCGCATTCGGGGGCGAGGTGGTTCGCGATACCGTTGATCGCCACGCCGCTTCGGTTTCGGCGGGAATCGACTGGACCCCCTCCCTTACCGTTCAGTCGGGGTACACCTACGCCAGGAACGAGGGCGACCTCGGACCCTTCACCTCCCATTCCGGCTACGCGGGCATCGCTTACCGGTTCTGATCCCCCTCGATGCGGAAATGGTTGACCCGATCGCTTTCTTCCTGTACTTCCCTTACTATCGAGAATCGAACGAGCATGCGCAGGCACACGCACCGCCACAGCCACACTCTCCCGGATCCCGTCATGATGACGACAGGGAAAGGATCCCGGGCCGTTCTGTGGTCGTTCGCGGCCCTGCTCGCGACGGCCGCCTGCCAGGCGGTCGTCGTCTTCTTCACGGGCAGCGTCGGGCTCCTTGCGGACACGATCCACAACCTGGGAGACGCCGCAACCGCCATCCCCCTGTGGATCGCCTTCCGGCTCGCCCGGAGGGGGCCCGATGACCGGTTCACCTACGGGTACGGCCGCGTGGAGGACCTGGCGGGTGTCCTCGTGGTCGGCATCATCCTGGTGAGCGCCATCGCAACCGGGACGGAGTCGTTCCTCCGGTTCCTGCGCCCCGTCCCGGTCCGTCACCTGTGGGCGGTCGCAGCGGCCGCGGCGATCGGCTTTCTCGGCAACGAGGCCGTGGCCGTGTACCGGGTTCGCGTCGGTAAGGAGATCGGAAGCGCCGCGCTCGTGGCGGATGGCCGGCACGCCCATGCCGACGCGCTGACGAGCCTGGCGGTGCTCCTGGGGGCGGGGGGAGTCTGGCTGGGCTACCCTCTCGCGGACCCTGCGGTCGGACTGCTGATCACCGCGTTCATCCTCAGGATCGTGTGGGTAACGGGGAAGGAGATCTTCCTGAGGCTACTGGACGGGGCAGACCCCCACGCGGTCGGCGAGATCCGGGATGCCGCCTCTTCCGTGCAAGGCGTCGTGGAGGTGTCGGACGTGCGGGTCCGCTGGGCGGGCCACCGGATGTACGCGGAGGTCAACCTCGCCGTGGCCGGAAACCGGTCGGTGAGCGACGGGCACGCCATCGCGACGGAGGTCCGCCACCAGTTGCTCCACCGTCTCCGGTACCTGTCGGACGCCACGATCCACGTGGACCCGGCGCACGCATCGGGGGCCGCCCGTCACCGCATGCAGCCCCACAGGCACGACGGCCTGCCGGGCCATTCGCACTGACGATTTGGGGCCTCGCCTCCCTACGCGACTTCCAGGACGGAGGCGGGCAGCTTCTCCAGGACCGACAGGAGGAGTTCCTTCGTCGTGATCATGTCCTCCCGCATCCTCTGGTCCCTCGCAGCGGCGATCTCCATCTGCAGATCCGCGATCTCCGCCTCGAGGGTTTCCTTGAGCGCCCGGATTTCCATGTTGGTCAGAAGGAGTTCCAAGGCACACCTCCGTTTCCCGCTATTCCGTTGACCGCTTCGCGGCTACGCTCGAGGTGACGACTTATTATATCACCAAGTTCGGGGAATGCCAGGGACCCGATCCCTTTCAGTAGGCAAATACTCGACAATCATGGTATTTTTAGAAAATTATCCCGGGATGACGGGAGAGGCAACCCCATGCGCTGGCGTCGTCTGGAAAAGAAAAACGTTCTCGCGTTCCTGGCCATCATGGGCCCCGGGATCATCACGGCATCGGTCGACAACGACGCCGGAGGGATCGCGACCTACTCGATCGCCGGCGCGCACTTCGGATACACCCTCCTCTGGACGCTCATCCCGATCACCGCGGCGCTGATCGTCGTCCAGGAGATGGTGGCCCGGATGGGAGTGGTCACCGGAAAGACCCTTGCGGACCTCATCCGGGAGAAGTTCGGCGTCCGCCCGACCTTCTTCCTCCTCATCGCGCTTCTCCTCGCGAACCTGAGCAACACCGTGGCGGAGTTTGCCGGGTGGGCGGCAGCCCTGGAGATCTTCGGGGTCAGCAAGTACCTTTCCGTCCCCATCGGGGCGGTGGCGGTCTGGTTCCTCGTCGTGAAGGGGACGTACCGCATCGTGGAGAAGATCTTCCTCATCGCGAGCACCCTGTACTTCACCTACGCCTTGTCGGCCTATTTCGCCCACCCCCAGTGGGGAACGGTGGCGCGGAATCTGGTGACGCCCGTGCTGACCGCGGACAGCGCCTACGTCCTCCTGCTGATCGGCATGGTGGGAACGACGATCGCCCCGTGGATGCAGTTCTACCTGCAGTCCGCGGTGGTGGAAAAGCGCATCCAGGTNNTCCGGATCAACGACGCGAAGGACGCGGCCATGGCCCTGGCTCCGCTCGCCGGGAAGTACGCATCGGTCCTCTTCGCCATCGGGCTGGCCAACGCCTCCCTCTTCTCCGCCTCCATCCTGCCTCTGGCGACCGCCTACTCCGTCTGCGAGGGGATGGGGTGGGAGTCCGGCATCGACAAGGACTTCCGGACGGCCCCGCACTTTTTCTGGCTCTACACCGGGATCATCGTGCTGAGCACCCTGTGCGTCCTCTACCCCGCCGCGCCCCTGATCCTCATCATGCTTTTCTCCCAGGTTGCCAACGGCATCCTCCTGCCGTTCGTCCTCGTGTTCATGCTGAAGCTGATCAACGACCGGGAGCTGATGGGGGAGTACGTCAACTCGAAGGCGTTCAACGGGATCGCCTGGGCGACGACCATCGTCATGATCGCACTCACGGTCTTTCTGGTGATCGTCACCGTCTTCCCGGGACTCCCGGGGATGCTCGGGGGCTGACCGGGAAGAACGGACGGGTGGGCGGCGCCGGGAACGGGGCGCGGCTCAAATCCTCCGGCGGCGGCGGCGGGACGCGGGAGGCAGCAGCAGGTTCACGACGTCGTCCACGGTCACGATTCCGAGGAGGCAGTTCTCGTCGTCGACCACCGGCAGGGCAAGCAGGTTGTATTTGGAGATCAGCTCGGCGACCTGTTCCTGATTCGCATCCGCCCGGATGGTGATCAGCTTCGTATGCATGATCTCGCCGAGCGTTTTCGAGGCGTCCTCGAGGATGAGATCGCGCAGCCCGACCACCCCCAGGAGCGCTTCGTCCTCGACGACGTACACGTAGTAGACCGCCTCGATCTCCGCGGCCTCCTCCCGGAACTTCGCCACCGTTTCCCTCACGGTGATCCCCGGGGGGTAGGCGAGGTACTCGTTCGTCATGAGGCCCCCCGCGGTGTCCTCCTCGTGCCCCAGGAGCTCGTGGATGTCCGCGGCCTCCTCCTTCTCGATCAGCCCCAGGATCTCCTGGGCCTTCTCGAGGGGAAGATCGGCGATCACATCCGCCGCCTCGTCCGGAGGCATCCGCTCGATGACGTCCGCCGCCTGCTCTTTGTCCATGTCGGTGATGAGGTCGGCCTGCACCTCCGGCTCCAGCTCGTGAAGCGCCTCGGCGGCGGTCTCAAGGTCGAGCTTCCCGAAAAAGCCTTTTCTCTCGTCCGGGGAGAGGCCGCTGATGATCTGGGCGATGTCCGCCGGGTGGATTTCGGAGAGAGCCTGCCGCGGAACGGCAAGGGTGAGCCGGTCGAGTTTCTCGTGGAGAGGCTGGATCAGGGACCAGGAGATCATCTGGTGACGCAGCGGGTGGCGGATCGTCCGGAAGAAGGCCTCCCCACGGCGCTCCACCCCCAGCCGGCGCAAAATCCCGCGGACCCCCACGTCCACGTCCGTGACGCACGCCTCTCCCCCTTCCTCGGCCAGCTTGACATCGTTGACCCGGACGACCTTCGCGCCGTCGATGTCGACGATCTGCTTGTCCAGCAGATCCTTCCCGATGAGCAGCTGATCGTGGGAGGGTGAAAACTCCGAAAGTTCCGAATCCCGCTTGTGCGAGGAGATGATCCGCCTGTTGAAGATGCTGACATCCCTCCACGGGAGGAAGAGCACGGACTTCTTCCTCTCCAGCAGAAGCCCCGACGCCCGGGGAAACGGCCCGCCGCCGACCACCGCGATGTCGCGGAGCTTCCCGATCTCCTCGCCCGACGGATCGAGCACCGGCTTCCCGAGGACGTCGGCCACGAACACTTCCCCCACAAGGGCCATGGTGCGGACTCCTTCGCAAGCCTCTCCCGGCGATTCCAGTGTAGGGGGGGGGTTGAGATAGGTCAAGGAAGGGGGAGCGGGGAGGAGAGAGTATGATACGGGTAACCATGGTTTGCCCGGGAGAGGGAAGACGTGATGTCCGAACCGGTCGCTGCGCTCGCACAGGAGGCGCCTGACTCCGCGAGATGGCGCAATCCCTATGGCCTCCTCCCAACGCTTCGATGGGCGGTCCAGGGGGCCTACCTGCTCTTCTTCGTTGTCGTGGGCATCGAGTTCCACGTTTTCTACCGGCAGATCGTCTCGGGAGGCCCGGTCACCGCCCACCGTCCCCCGGCGGTGGAGGGGTTCCTGCCCATCAGCGCCCTGGTGGGCCTGAAGCGGTTCCTGCTCACGGGCATCTACGACGAGGTGCACCCGGCGGGCCTGACCATCCTGTTCGCGGCGATTCTTTCCTCGTTCCTCGCCCGCAAGGTCTTCTGCTCCTGGGTCTGCCCGGTGGGGGGGATCTCCCGCGCACTGGAATGGGTCGGGGAGAAAACGATCTGGAGGCGCAGGAAACGGGAGACCCTCGTGAACCGGTGGGCGGACCGTGGCCTCATTTCCCTCAAATATCTCCTGCTCGCCTTCTTCGCCTGGGCGATCCTGTGGAAGATGGACGGGGAAGCGATCCGGCGGTTTCTGCACACCCCGTACAACTACGCCGCAGACGCCAAGATGCTCCTGTTCTTCACCGACATCACCCGGACCGCCGCGATCACCCTGGTCCTCCTCGTCGTCCTGTCGGTCTTCGTCAAGCATTTCTGGTGCCGGTACCTGTGCCCCTACGGAGCGCTTGTGGGGCTGGTCAGCTGGATGTCCCCCCAACGTGTCGTCCGCGACGGGGCGACCTGCATCGACTGCAGGGCATGCACCCGGACCTGCCCCGTGGAGATCCCCGTTCACCGGAAAGCCTCGGTGTGGACCCCCGAGTGCACCGGCTGCATGTCGTGCGTCGCGGCCTGCCCCGTGGAGGATTGCCTGACGGTCACCCGGAAGGGAAAGAGCTCCCTTTCCCCGTATTTCATCCCTCTCGTCGGGCTGGGAACGATCTACCTCCTCTGGGGAGTTGCCCGCCTCACCGGCCACTGGCATACCTCTCTATCCCTCGACACCCTGGCCGAGGTCTACAGGATCGCCGCCTCCCTCGTTCATCCCTGAGCGGGAACAACGCGGAACGGGTACGCCCTTCTTGACTGACACAATCTCTATCTATACAATAGGGTTAATAGAATAAGGGCCGGAGGGAAGATGCGGCTGTCGAAAAAGACGGAGTACGCCCTCAAGGCGCTCATTTACGCGGCACGCCACCCGGAAGGAACCACGTTCCAGATCAAGGAGCTTGCTGAGCGAAACGGGATCCCGAAAAAATTCCTGGAGCTGATCCTGCTGGAGCTGAAGAATGCCGGTCTCGTGCAAAGCAGGCGCGGCGTAGGGGGGGGCTACCTCCTCGCCCGGCGCCCGGAGGCGGTCCGCTCCTCCGAGATCATCGAAGCCATCGAAGGGCCGCTCGTTCCGGCAAGGGTTCCAAAGGCGAGGGGGACGAGGGGCCTTGGCGAGGAGCCGTCCCCCGCGGTCTCCCGGCTGGTCCGGGAAAGTTCCGAGGCCATCGGGTCGGTGCTCAACCGGTGGACGCTCGCCGACCTCGCGCGGGAAGAGCAGGAGGCGGCGGAGCGGCGGCAGCGAAATCTCATGTACTTCATCTGACCCGAAGGGAGATTCCCCCGCTGAAACGAAAACGGTCCCTGGATACCGTCGCAGCGCAGGCGGGAGTGGATACCGACCGTGCCTTCGGTTCGGTCAGCGTCCCCATCTACGCGACGGCCATCTACCGGTACAAGGCGTTCGGCAAGCATCGCGGGTTCGACTACTCCCGTTCGGAGAACCCGACCCGGCAGGCGGCGGAACGGGCAGTCGCCGACCTCGAGGGGGGAACGCGGGGGGTCGTCTTCTCGTCCGGAATGGCGGCTGTCTCGGCCGTGATGACGCTCTTCCGATCGGGCGACCAGATCCTCTGTTCCGACGACCTGTACGGCGGCACCTACCGGTTGTTCGAACAGATCCTCAAGCACTGCGGGCTGCGGTTCGCCTATGTCGACATGGGCAACCCCCGGACGGTCGCGAAAAGGATCGGGAGAAGGACAAGGGCCGTCTTTATCGAGACGCCGACCAACCCGCTCATGAAGATCGCGGACATCCGGGGCGTCGCGCGGATCGCGCGGGAAAAGGGGATCCTTTCCGTCGTGGACAACACCTTCATGTCGCCCCTCCTGCAGAGGCCCCTCGCCCTCGGGGCCGACGTGGTGGTCCACAGCGCCACCAAATTTCTCGGCGGGCACAACGACCTGATCGGCGGGGCGGTGGTAACAGCCGACCCCGACCTCGGGGAAAGGATGCACTTCGCCCAGAAGGCCATCGGGGCGGTCCTGTCCCCCTTCGACTCCTGGCTGCTGCTCCGGGGGATCAAGACGCTCGCCATCCGGATCGCCCGGGCCCAGCAAAACGCGGAAATCGTGGCGGACTTTCTCGCCACCCACCCCTTCGTCCGGAAAATCTTCTACCCGGGCCTCTCCCGCCATCATCGGCGCGAGGTGCATTTCTCGCAGGCGGACGGCCCCGGGGCGGTCATCTCCTTCGAACTGGCCAGGCAATCGGCGGTCCCTCGCTTTCTCGACGCATTGCAGACCGTCCTGCTGGCCGAAAGCCTCGGCGGCGTGGAGTCCCTCATCACCCACCCCTCCACGATGACGCACGCGGACATCCCCCCGGAGGAACAGGCTGCGGTGGGGCTCACCCCTTCGCTCGTGCGGCTGTCCGTCGGGATCGAGAGCCCCGACGATCTCGTCGCGGATATCGCGCAGGCGCTCCGGAAAGCGGGGCGCTTCCGGTGATGAAAAGGGGTGCGCGCGCAAGGAGCAGGCGCGCACCCGCCGATCTTGTGTGGAAAATCAGTAGTTCAGCGTAGCCTTCGCCTCCAGGCACTCCTGGACGACCCGGCCCGCTGCGATCGCCGTTGCGCCCTCGAGCAGCATCCCCTGCTCGATTTTCCGCTCCTTGATGCACGGGGTGCAGACGAGGATCTTCCCTCCTTGGGCGAAAAAACTGTCCATGAGCTCCTTGAGCGGCGGGAAGCCCCCGGCGAAGACATGCTCGTTAACGCCCTTCTGCGCCAGCGTAACCGAGTACCCCTGCAGGACCACGTTCACCTGCACATCCATCGCCAGCGCCGCGTTGGCCACGACGAACGGCATGGACGCGCGTTCCGGATCTTCGGCCCCGTGCGTACCGATGATGACGATCTTTTCCACGTTTTCCGCCATTTCACCCTCCTTGTGTGGGATATGGAACCGCTATGCCGCTTCCTCCATCCGGCCGGAGGACTCCTTTGCTTTCTGCTTCACGGCGGCGAGGTAGACCGCCAGGGGCCGGTACAGCATGTGCGCCCACTTCCCGTAGGGGACCTGCACGATCAGGAAAGAGGCGACGACGGCAAGGTGGATCACATAGGTGGTGTACGTTGCGAGCGGAAGCCCCGCCAGGCGGAAACCGTGCACCAGGATTCCGGTGAGGGCCGCCAGAAAAAGAAGGATCAGGAAGATCCAGTCGCTCGCCTCGGTAAATTTATGGATCGGGCCGCGCTTGCGCAACCGTTCGACCAGGAAGTCGCCCGTCACATACAACAGGACCGCCGTCGCGTAGTACCCGAACAGGCGCGTGGGATGGTAAACGGGGTGGATCTCGTCCGTCTGGAAGTCCCGCAGGAAGATTTCCACCAGCACGATCATCGTGACGTACCCGCTTACGAGAAAGAGGTGCTTGAGCCACCGTGTCTTCTTCCCTTCGCACTCCCGCCACTTCTTCTGCAATGCAAGGTTCGCCACAAACGTCCGCCATTCCCCGAACAGCAGGGAAAGCGGGATCTTCCGTCCCTTCTCGGGACGCATCACGAACCGCACCATGCGGGAGGCGTTCGCCAGAAGGATCAGGCCCAGCGTTCCTCCCACGATCCAGTCGCCGATCTCCACCCACTTCACGGGCGCGAACGTATTGAGCTCCACCCGGTCCGTCACCACGGGGCCGTGGAACAGGGCGAAGAGCGCAACCACGAAGAGGCCCACGAGGAAGACCGCCGCGACCTCCCACGTCGCGGACGTGTAGAACCTTTTTCCCAGACCGGTCCAGTCGTATCGCGACGTAAGGTACCGGCGCGCGGCCATCATCATCTCCCCCGGGTTGGCGTCCCTCGGGCAGGTGTCCGAGCACTCGCCGCAATAGTAGCAGAGCCAGGGTTCGAGGGACTCCTCGAGCTTCTCCCGGTGCCCCACCTGCAGGAGATGGATGATCCGGCGGGGAAATCCACCCGAATCCATGGACTGGGAGCAGGTGACGGTGCAGTTCCCGCAGTTCATGCAGGAGGTGACGTCCCCGCCGCCGAACTTCGCGATCTGCCGGTGCAATCCCGGGGTCACGCGGTAACCCATCCGGTTCCACCTCCTCTCTCGCGCAGACGAAACAATCCGCCCGGCGGAAGAACGCTTTCGTCAGCGGGCCGGCTTGTAACGAAAATAATCCTCCGCCCTGGGCTTCGGCAGTTCCTCCAGGGAACCGTACCGGCGCATCGCCATCACCCAGAGGGTGACTTCCCGGACCGGGCAGGAGAGCGCTTCGGCGATCTCCGGGATCGTCTTCGGTTCGTCCCGAAGCAGGGAGAAGATCCGGTCCTTCATGACCATCTCGTCGCGCAGCACTTCCCCGAGGTCGCGACGCTTCTCCTCCCCCATCACCCGGCCTCCCGCGCCAGCGCGTCGATCATGGCCCTCACCTGGCCGTCCGTATAGCCTTCGAGGTCGATCGCCTCGACGGGGCACACCGGGACGCACCCTCCGCACCCCTTGCACAGGGCGGGATGGACATATGCGACCTCCTTCTCTCCCACGCGCACCTTCTCGATGGCTCCCTCGTACGGGCAGGCGTCTTCGCACTCCCCGCACCATGCGCACCGGTCCGCATCGACCAGGGCGACCTGGGGCGACAGGTCGACGTATCCCTTCATCAGCAACGCCGCACATTTGCCGACGGCCGCCATCGAAGAGGCCACGCTTTCGGGCAGCGTCTTCGGGCCCTGGGCGGCCCCGGCAACGAATACCCCGTCGATCACCGTCTCCACGGGACGCAGTTTGGGATGGATCTCGTGGAAGAACCCCCCCTTGTCGACGGGGAGCTTGAGCGCATGGAGAAGTGCCGCGTTCTCCCGCGGCACCATGCCGGTGGCCAGCACCACGAGGTCCGCGGGAATTTCGATCTCCTCGCCGCCGAGGAGCTCGTCGCGAACCCGGACGAGGAGCGTTCCGTCCGATCGTTCCACGACGGGGGCCGCCCCGTCCGGGAATTTGAGGAAGACGGAGCCCTTTTTGCCCGCCTCCTCGAAGAGAATCTCGTTCTTTCCGTAGGTGCGCATGTCCCGGTAGAGGTGGTACTGGATCAGCGAGGAGTCCTGCTCCCTGGCCTGGATCGCCGTGTGAACGGCCGCCGAGCAGCAGTACCGGGAGCAGTAAAGGTTCGGGCGGGGATTCTCCTCGCAGGCGCTCTGCCGGCTTCCGACGCAATAGATGTAGACGATCGTCTCCACGTCCCGCCCGTTTCTTCGGAGCTTTCCCCGGGACGTCGCCAGAAGCTCCTTGAACTCCGGCAGGGTAACGACGCCCTCGTAGCCGCAGCCGAACTCCCCCTCCCGGGGTGCGTANNAAGCTCCGCACCCGTGAACAGGGTGATGTTCTCCCGTTCCCGGACCCTTGCGCGGAGGGTATCGACGATCTCCGCCCCCTCCCGGTCCTGGGGGAACATTCTGCCCCAGGCGGCGATGCGGCCGCCGACTTCCGGGGATTTCTCGAGGAGAAACACGGTGATCCCCACGTCGGAAAGGGCGATGGCCGCGCGCATCCCGGCCACGCCCGCCCCGATCACCAGCGCTTTCGGGATCGTCTCGACCCGTAGGTCCGTCAGGGGTCTGGCGAGCCAGGTCCTGGCGATTCCCGCCCGGACGAGCCGCGTCGCCTTCCCGGTGGCCCCCTCCCGGTCGTGGCGGTGCGCCCAGGAGCACTGCTCCCGGATGTTCACCTGGCTGTACATGTACGGGTTCAGGCCCGCCCGCAGGGCCATGGCGCGGAAGGTATTGAGGTGGAGCTTGGGGGANNTCCGAGCAGGCGAACAGGAAGGTCCTGGCCACGACGACCCCCGGTTCGCCGCCGACCTCTTCGCGGACCTTCTCCCCGTCCAGGTAGTCGGAGATGTTCCCGCCGCAGTGACAGAGGAAGGCGCCGATCCGTTGTTCCGTCACCGGCCCGTCCTCCTGCCTTCGAGATAGGCCGCCACCTGCACGGCGGCGGCTCCCGAGTGAAGGATGGTGTCCGGAATGTCGCGGATGGCGGAGGCGGTGCCGGCGACGAACACCCCTTCGATGCTGGTTTTCCCCGGTTCGAGGTCTTCGTCGATCTCCTTGACGTAGGAAAACGGATCCGCCGCCAGCAGATTTTTCTGGAAGAACCCGAATGCATCCGGGTTCGCGGAAAGGCCCACCGAGAGGACCACGAGATCGTGCTCCGCCTCTCTCGGCTTCCCGTCCACGGAAACGTCCTCGTACCGCACCACGAGGTTGCCGCCTCCATTCCCTTCGACCTTCCCCACCTTTCCCTTGACGAACCGCACGCCCATCCCCTTCGCCTGCACGTAGAATTCCTCGTACCCCTTCCCGAACGCGCGGATGTCGATGTAGTAGATCGTGACCTCGGCCAGGGGCAGCGCTCCCATGAGGAGCTGGGCCTGCTTGATCGAGTACATGCAGCAGACGCGCGAGCACAGGCGGTTCTCGATGGTGCAGTCGCGGGAGCCGGTGCAGAGGACGTATGCGATGTTTGAGGGCGCCATGCCATCCGAGGGCCGCATGACGGCGTTGTAAGGCCGGGTGGGGGCCAGAATGCGATCCATCTGCATCGCCGTGATGACGTTCGGGTGTTGTCCGAAGCCGTATTCGGGCTTCCGGGCCGGATCGAAGAGCCGAAACCCCGTGGAGACCAGGACGGAGCCTGCTTCCACCGTTTTCTCCTCGGGACGCATGTCGAACCGGATCGCATCGGCCAGGCAGGCCGTTACGCATTGCCGGCACTCCGAGCAGACCCCGCAGTCCAGGCAGCGGTTGGCGCTGTACCGCGCCTCCTCCTCGGTCAAGGGAAGCTCGATCTCGTCCATGGACCGGAGGCGCTCTCCCGCGAGGCGCTCCCTCACCTCGGACGGCGCACGCAGGGACGGCCCCTCCGTCGTCCGGTCCAGCACGGCCTTCTGCTCCACGGCGGGAAGGCGGGCATCGAAGATGATCCCCGAAAGGGGTTTCCCTTCCAGGAAGCGTTCGATGTAGAAGGCAGCGCGCTTCCCCTGGGCGATCGCCTCGATGATCATGGAAGGGCCGGTCACGTCATCCCCCCCGGCAAAAACAGAAGGGACGGAGGTCGCAAGGGTCTCGGGGTCGACCTTGAACGTATCGTCCGCGTTCCGCTCGACCTCGTCCGCGAAGGGGCCCGTGCTGGGGCGCAGCCCAACGGCCAGCACCACCGCGTCGGCGGGGAGGGTCGTCTCGGAACCCTTCACGGGCACGGGACGCCGCCGCCCGCTGGCATCGGGCTCTCCCAGCTTCATGGAGATCCACTCGGCGGCGGAAAGCCTCCCCCCTTCCCCGTGAAAACGGACCGGAGCTCTCAGTTCCTTCAGTTCGATCCCTTCGTCAAGGGCGGCCTGAACCTCCCATTCGTGGGCGGGCATCTCGGCCCGTCGACGGCGGTAGACGATGGTCACCTTTTCGGCTCCCATCCGGAGGGCCATTCGGGCCGAGTCGATGGCCACGTTCCCTCCCCCGATGACGGCGACCCGTTTCCCCTCGACATCCAGCCTGTTTCCGGCGTTTCCCGCCGCGAGAAAATCCATGGACTCGTACACGCCCGGAAGGTCGGTTCCCGGGATCCCCAGGTCCTGCCCCTCCATGGTGCCGAGGGCCAGGAAGGTTGCGTCAAAACCCCGGGCCTTCAGGGAGGCAAGGGACGCGACGGGGGAGCGGGTCCGGATCTCCACGCCGAGAGCGGTAACGTTCCGGATGTCCCTGTCCACCACCTCGCGGGGAAGGCGGAAAGGCGGGATCCCGTGGCGGAGCATCCCTCCAGCCTCGGGGCCGGCCTCGAAGATCGTTACCCGGGTTCCTCTCCTTGCGAGAAAGTAGGCCGCCGAAAGCCCCGCGGGACCGGACCCGACGATCGCAACCTTCTTCCCGTTCCGGTTCCCGGGAGGGCCGTATTCGGGCTCCGGATGATTCTCGTAATAATGGTCCACCAGAAAACGCTTGATCGCCCGGACGGGGACCTTCCCCTCGATCTCGCCGCGGGTGCACTGATCCTCGCAGGGCGCGTAGCATGCGCGGCTCAGGGATCCCGGAAGAGGAGCGTCCTCCATGTGCAGGTGGAATGCCTCCTCGTACCTGCCGCTTCGCACCAGGGAGACGTACCCGTGCGCCTTCACGCCCCCCGGACAGGTATGGGAGCAGGGCGAGGTGCCGGTCTTGTGGATGACCGCCTTCTTCGGGACGGCCTGGGGAAAGGCGATGTGGGCAGCCCTGCCTGCCACCAGGTCGAAGTTGAACTTGTCGGGGATCGCGACCGAGCAGGCAAGCTCGCAATCCCCGCATCCGGTGCACGCCGACGGATCGACAAAGGTCGGCTTTTTCACAAGCCTCACGGCGAAGGTGCCGTCTTCCCGGCGCCGGATCTCCTCCACTTCGCTGTATACGAGGACGTCCACATTCGGGTGATGGGACGTGGCGGCCATCTTCGGGGTGGAGATGCAGCTGGAGCAGTCCAGGGTCGGAAAGACCTTGCTGAGCAGGATCATCTTCCCGCCGATGCTCGCCTCCTTCTCCACCAGAAGCACCTTGTACCCCATGTCTCCCAGGGTCAGGGCGGACTCCATCCCTGCAATGCCTCCGCCGACGATCAGGACGTCATAGTGCATGGGACCGTTCCTCACAGCTTCTGCAACGCGTCGCCGAACTGCCGGATGTGGGAGACGAACGCTTCCGAACAGACCGAGCAGATCGCCGCCATCTTGAGACGCCTCGGGTCCTTGCCCCGCTCC
>DOTC01000045.1:0-2932 GCA_003513855.1 Deltaproteobacteria bacterium
TGTCCCGCGCGCTCTCCCTGATGGAACCGGTTATCATATTGCTCATGGGCACCATCGTCGCCTACATCGTCATCTCGATCCTGCTGCCGCTGCTCGAGATCTCCACGATCGTTCGCTGAGGAGGAAAGACATGGAAAGGATGCCGTACCGGAGGGGCCGGATGCGCAACCGGGAGGGATTCACCCTCCTGGAGATCATGGTCGTCATCGTCATTCTGGGTCTTCTGGCCGCCCTCGTGGTCCCGAAGCTGATCGGACGGACGGAGGAGGCAAAGCGGACCCAGACCCGTCTCCAGATCAAGAACCTCGAGCAGGCGCTGCAGCTCTTCAAGCTCGACAACGGGTTCTACCCCGAGACCGAACAGGGGATCGAGGCCCTCGTCCAGGCCCCGGAAACCGGCAGGATCCCGAAGAACTACAGGAAGGAAGGGTACCTCGACCGGGTCCCGACGGACCCCTGGAAAAACCCCTATGTATACGTATCCCCCGGAACGCACGGAGCCTACGACATAACCTCCTACGGTGCGGACGGGGTGCCGGGCGGTGAAGGTGAAGATGCAGACATCAACTCCTGGGAAGCGGAGTAGCACGGGCTTCACGCTCATCGAATTCTCGGTCGTACTCTTTCTGCTGGGGCTCCTGCTCTGGCTCGTCGTCCCGCGTTTCTCCGCGGTCGTGGGCCCCGACCGCAACACCGTGTTCCGCGAGATCGCGGCCGGTTCCGAGGAGGCCTTCGATACGGCCCTGTTCGAGAAGCAGGAGGTCCGTTTCGTCGTCGACCCCTCCGAAGGAACCTACCGGTTCCAGATCCAGGGAGAGGGCGCCCCAACGGCGCCGCCGCGCAAGCTGGCGGAAGGACTGGCGATCACCGGGGTGCGGATCGAGAACGAGGACCGGCCTCCCGACATCGTCACCGAGATCCGGTATCTCCCCGGCGGGAAGGTCCCATCGTTCCGGATCTTTTTCCGCGAATCCGGGGGAGGTGGGAATCCTCCCGAATGGACACTCCGGGGCAACCCGTATGACGGGTCGGTGGACGTCCTCGAAGGGAACGTCACGGACGATGCGTAGACGGGAGAGGAACCGGAAAGGCTTCACGCTTCTCGAAGTCCTGGTGTCCCTGGCGATCCTTTCCGCCACGCTCATAATGGCCTACCAGGTCACCTCGGGGGCCATTGCCGCCGGGGAGAGGGGGGAAGCGTGGACGACGGCGTCCCTTCTCGGCGAGGCGAAACTGCGGGAGGTCACCGATACGTTCCAGGAGGTCCAGGAAACGGAGGGAACCTTCCCCGACCCCGACGACGGGTACAGCTGGCGGCTGACCGTCAAGCAGGCCCTCCACGCCGACGCACGGGAGGTGTACCTCTCGGTGTTCTGGGAGACGAACGGCGTCCAGGAAACGATCACCCTGTCGGGGCTGTCGGTCCGATGAGCGGGGCAGCCGGCAAGCGCGGCTTCACCCTCCTGGAAGTTCTCCTGACGCTGGCGATCTTCTCCGTGATCGTCGTGCTGCTCCTTTCCTCCTTCATGGGGACGGAGCGCGCCCGCGAGATCCTTTCGGACCGATCCCGGGAATTCCGGCAGCTGCAGATGAGCATCGACCGGATCGGGACGGACCTCCAGGGGGCATTCTCCTCCGACAGGATCGAGGCGACGGCGCTTGCCTGCAACGAAGACACCTTCTCCGGGAAACCCGCCGCCACCCTCGTTTTCACCGCCTACGAACTCCCGGAGTCCGGCGGTCCGCGCCCCGGGGTCGGCATCGTGAAGCTCAAATATTTCGTCAAACTGAGCAGGGACGGCACGTTCCTCGAGCTGTTCCGCGAGGAGTCCTCCCTCCCCCTGATCGAGAACCGGATCCCCACAAGAGAGCTCCGGATGGCGGAACGGCTCCTCGGCTTCCGTGTGGAGTTCCCCGACGGCGATCGGTGGACGAACGAATGGCCCAAAGGCGGCGGGAGGAAGAGTGCCCTTCCCCCCAAGGTGGCGTTCATTCTGACATCTTCGTCCGGGAAGGAGTACCGCCGCGTCGTTTCCCTCCCTCTTGCAGGCGAGGAGGCGTCGGTCCCTTATTCGGGAAGACGGAGGGGAGGAATCGGGGAATGACGGCGCGTCAGGAAGGCAACAAAGGTGTAGCCCTGCTCGTCACGCTCATGATCCTCGTGCTGATCGTGACCCTGGTGTGGGAACTCTTCCGGGTCGGCGCGAGAGCCGCGCAGACGGGTGCCAACGGCCGCGACTCCATCCGTGCCGGGCTCGTGGCGGAGGCGGGAATCGCCGCGGCCCGGCTCGTGCTGCGGGAGGACGCCGGGGACAACCAGTACGACACCCTCGACGAGATCTGGTCGAGACCGGTCCCCCCGATCGACCTGGGGGAAGGGACGATCCGCATCGTCGTGGAGGACGAGGAGCGGAAGATCAATCTCAATGGCCTCGTTCTGGCCAACGGGAACGCTCCCGACGACCAGAGACTCGCCGTCTTCCGGAGACTTCTCGAGATCCTCGAGATCGACCCCTCCCTGGCCGACGCCGTCGTCGACTGGCTCGACAACGACGACACGCCCCGCGTCGGGGGGGCGGAGAGCGCCTTCTACCTGTCCCAGCCGTTTCCCTACAAGGCGAAGAACGACTTCCTCGACACCGTGGACGAACTTCGCCTCGTCCGGGGCGTAACCCCGGAGGTGTTCGAAAAACTGCACCCGTTCGTCACTGTCCACTCCTCGGGGAAGGTCAACCTCAACACGGCCCCGAAAGAGGTCCTTTTGGCCCTGTCCGCGGGGAACGATGCCGCGGAAGCGGGGGAGATCACCGGGACGACCGCCGACGAGATCCTCGAATACCGGAAGGAGAAGCCCTTCCGTCAGGCCGACGAGATCCGGAACGTGAGCCCGTTCCTTTCCGATCTGTATCAGAAGACCCGGTTCCGGGACCTC
>DOTC01000045.1:2944-3218 GCA_003513855.1 Deltaproteobacteria bacterium
TTCGACCAGCCCTCCGTGGCGGTGTACGGAGCCGTCGCCCACGTGGCCTACATCGGTGCGCCTTCCACGTCAGGACCCTTCCGGGTCTACTACGCGGCGATCGGCGGAGGATCCAACTTCTCCGACCTGTCCCTCTCGCGGTCCACGCCCGGATTCCTGGTCACACCCCCCACGACGATCGACAACACGGCCACGGGAAACAGCTCCTACTCCGACGCGCGCCATCCCAAGATCGCCATCCGCTCCGCCGGCGAGGTGGTCATCTTCTTCCAGG
>DOTC01000230.1 GCA_003513855.1 Deltaproteobacteria bacterium
AGGCTTCCCGCGGTGCACTTCCTCGAGGGGAGCGGGGTGAAGGTCGGTTCGGGAATCCTGGTCGACGAGTACCTGCTGACGAACGTCTCCAACATCTTCGCGGCGGGCGACTGCGCGGAGGTCTTCGACATCAACCGCCGGGAGAGCCGGATCAACTTCGGGTGGCGCAGCGCGATGAAGCAGGGGCAGCTCGCCGGGGAGAACATGGCCGGCGGCGGGAAGCTCTACATCCGGAACNNAACCGGTCGGAGCACGACGGACAGATCAGGAAGACGGCCAGCGAGCGGCCTCTCCGGCGGAATGCCACGTGGAATCCCGCCCCGTAGCCGCACCGGGGACAGGAGGAGAGCTCCTCTCCGACCCGAAGGTCTTCCGGCGGCGATCCCTTTCCTTTCCCTCTCACGTCCCTCCCCCTCCGTTAATAATCGATCCCCTTCTCCGCCTCGATCCCCAGTTCATACGGGTGCTTGATGCACCGCATCTCGGTCACGAGGTGGGCGAGGCGGATGATCTCCTCGCGGGCGTTCCGCCCCGAGAGGATGAGGTGGACGGAAGCCGGCTTCTCCCGGACGAGGGAGAGAACATCGGCCAGCTCGAGGAGTCTGAGGTGAAGGGCGACGTTGACTTCGTCGAGGATGATGACGTCGTACCTTCCCGAGAGCATCTTCTTCCTCGCGGTCGCCAGGGCCTTCCCCGCCGCCGCGACGTGTTCCGCAAACGGGAGGGTGTCCCCCATGATCCCCACGAACCCCTTTCCCATGGGGGTCAGCTCGAACTCGGGGGCGAGGCGTTTCGCGCCGTCGAGCTCCCCGTAATGCAGCGACCCCTTGATGAACTGGATCATCGCGACGCGCATCCCGTACCCGACGGCGCGGACCGCCATGCCGAGGCACGACGTCGTCTTCCCCTTCCCGTCTCCCGTCAGGACGAGGACCAGACCCCGCCGCGGTTTCTCCGGAATCTTCGCCAGTCGCTTCCGGGCCATCGGTCCCTCCCTCCTTTTGCGGTTCGCTGTCCCCCTCCCCCCCCGGTAGGATACTATCTTGATGTACGGATGTCGCCCCATCCCGAAAGGAGAGACGATGGGAGAGGAAACGAAGCGGTGCATGGTGTGCGCGAAGGAAAAGGTCTTCGAGGGGTCGATCTGCGAGGAGTGCAAGGCGATGATCCGCGGGGAGGCCGCGGAAAAGGGCAAGAAAATCAGGCAGGATGCAGAGAAGGAGATGCGGCGGGAGGGGGTCCCCCCGAAGAAGTGACGGGGGGGACCCCTCCCCGGACTACACGCTCTCGGCGAACTTCCTCCCGAAGTCGACGCACGCCGCCAGGTCCGCCTCGGAGGGGGTCATCCGGACCCGGATCGGCTCGACGGCGATCTTGAGGCGCATCGAGGCCAGGATGTCCTGCACCGTCTTGATCGCCTCTCCGCTCCAGCCGTAGGACCCGAACACCGACGCGGGCTTCCCTTTCACGTTCAGCACGACGAGGTTCGCGATCATGTGCAGGATCGGGTCGGGGACGTTCGCGTTGAGCGTGGGCGTCCCGATGAGGAACCCCGCCGACGTCTCGAATTCGTCGATGATCTGGTCCGCGGGAACCTCGACGCAGTTGATCAGCTTCGCCGTGACCCCCGCCGACTCCACCCCCTCCGCCACCTTGGCGGCCATGGCCGCGGTGTTCCCGTAGGCCGAGACGTAGGCGACGGTCACCTTCTTCTCCTTGACCCGCGAGAGGACGGAGGCGCGATCCTCGTACCAGGAGATGTAGGACCGGGGATCCTTCCGCAGGATCGGCCCGTGCGACGGCGCGATCATCGCGATCGGAAGGCCTTTGAGCTTCTCGCACGCCTTGAGCACGTGCTCCTTGTACGGACGCATGATCGTGCTGTAGTAGAACTCGAACGCCTTGCGCACCGCCTCCGGGTCGGGAACCTCGTCGTTGAAGAACTCGGGGCTCGAGTAGTGCGACCCGAGGAAATCGCACGGGAAAAGGATCCGGTCTTCGACCAGGTACGTCAGGATGGTGTCCGGCCAGTGCAGGTACGGGGCGTTGATGAAACGGAGCGTCTTCCCCCCGAGGGGAAGCTCCTCCCCGTCCGCAACGGTATGGTACGAATACTTCTTGTTGACCAGGTTGTCGATGAACATTTTCGCCGACCTGGAGAGATACACCGTCACATTCGGGTTCCGCTCGAGCAGGTCGACGATCGCCCCCGAGTGGTCGGGCTCGGAGTGGTTGATGACGACGCAGTCGAGCTTTTCCGGCGGGACGACGCGGGAGACGTTCCGGAACAGCTCCTCCGCGAACGGGCGCTTCACGCAGTCGATCAGGGCCGTCTTGTCGGTCCCCCGGACCAGGTACGAGTTGTAGGTGGTCCCGTATTCCGTCGGGATGACGATGTCGAAAACCGCCAGGCCGGGGTCCTTCGCCCCCACCCAGTGGACGTTGTTTGCCAGTGAAACCGGTTCCATCGATTTTTTCCTCCCTCTATGTTACGGGCTCGAAATCTTCCTTCCCCACGCCGCAGAGGGGGCAGGCCCAGTCGTCCGGAATCTTCTCGAACGGGGTTCCCGGCGCCACGCCGCCGTCCGGATCGCCGACGGCCGGATCGTAGACGTACGCGCACACCTTGCATCTCCATTTTTTCATGGCTGCTCTCCTCTCGGGATGATTATCGGATGGGGAAATTATATCTCCTGCCCCGGACGAATTGCAACACGGCTCCGGCGACCTTGCCGGGTGTATCCGGGCCCGGAATCCGTCCACGGGCGCGCATCCGCCGCCACTCCCCTTCCGGAAACCCCGGGGGAATCAGCGCAAGCCCCGGCTCGACCAGGCCCACCCGGACCCCGGGAGACAGGATCTTTCGCCACGCCGCCGCCTGGTGCGCGAGGGCGATCTTCGAGAGGCAGTACGGGAGGTAGCCG
>DOTC01000071.1 GCA_003513855.1 Deltaproteobacteria bacterium
CCCATCGGGGGCAATCTCGACCGTTACCAGATCGTCAAGGGCTGGCTGGACGACAAAGGCAAGGTGCACGAGAAAGTATACGATGTTGTGTGGTCGGGCGATCGCAAGCCGGGCAAGGAAGGCAAGTTGCCTGCAGTCGGTAACACGGTGGATGGAAAGGAAGCGACATGGACGAACACGATTGGTGCGACCGAGCTGATCGCTGTCTGGAAGGATCCTGACTTCGATCCCAAGCAACGGGCGTTCTACTACGGCCGCGTGATCGAGATCCCGACGCCNNTTTCCTCTCGTGCGCGCCCTTAGCTCAGCTGGATAGAGCACTTGACTACGAATCAAGTGGCCAGAGGTTCGAATCCTCTAGGGCGCGCCATCTTAAAGTGATCGAACCGACGTCTACGCCTCTTTTGAGAGCGGATTGTCCCTTGGGCGCTGGTGTGCAATCAAAAACCCCCGTTTACGTCGAACGTCGAGGTGGAAGGGGAGGAGGGGAGAAGTTCGGCCCCCGGTCGTCTTCCTGCGGTCCGCAAGTCCTTGGGACCCGGTCGAGGCAGAAATCGTTTACCAGAGGCGGCACCGCGAGGAATATTTCCCGCCTGCGCGCGATCCCGCGGTGAGCGTTTGAGTATTTGAAATTTTGCTATAATATCCATCCCTTTTCTCGGCGAAGAGCCCGGGGAGGAGATCATGGCAGCGGAAAGCTCCGGCGACAGTCACCTCAGGGACGCGCTTTACGAGATCATTTTCAAGGCGGACACACCCGCCGGCAAGTGGTTCGATCTCCTTCTTATCGTCAGCATCGTAGCCAGTGTATTTGTTGTCATGGCGGACAGCATCGGAGCCATCAGGATCTCCACCGGAACCTTCCTCATCGGTGCGGAATGGTTTTTCACCCTTCTTTTCAGCATGGAATATGCGCTCAGGATTTACTGCGTTCGAAAACGGAGTGAGTATGCTCTGAGCTTCTACGGTGTTGTGGATTTCATATCCATCATTCCGACCTACCTGAGCGTCGTCTTCCCCTCGACGAAATACTTCATGGTCCTCAGGACTCTCAGGATCCTTCGTGTGTTCAGGGTCCTGAAACTGATCCAGTACCTTAAGGAGGCGAACCTGCTCCTAAAAGCGCTCGCCTCGAGCAAACGGAAAATAACGATTTTTCTCTCCACGGTCATGATCCTTGTCACCATTTTCGGCTCCCTCATGTACGTCATCGAGGGGGAGGCCAACGGGTTCACAAGCATCCCCAGGAGCATCTACTGGGCCATCGTGACCATGACCACGGTCGGCTACGGGGACATCTCGCCCCAGACCGCCCTGGGACAGGCCCTGGCTTCTGTGATCATGGTCCTCGGGTACGGCATCATCGCCGTCCCGACCGGGATTTTTACCGTGGAATTCACTAAGGCTATCCAGCAGGAAACCACGGAACAAAACTGCCCCGTGTGCGGGAAGGGCGGGCACGGCCGGGACGCCCGGTACTGCAAATATTGCGGGGAGGAGCTGTAAAAGAGGGTTTGGGATTTAGGTTCAGTGTTGGACGTATGGGGGTAGAGCATGCCCCCATCGCATGAAAGGAACAACGTCCTGCCTAAGCCCCCGGCCGTTTCGGCCCCGCTCCGGCGCCCGTCCTATCGATTGCCTTCGCGATCTCGCCCATGTCCTCCTCCGTCAACTTCACGCTCGCCGCACCGAGCCAGCCGTCCACCTGCTCCGGGGAGCGGGCGCCCACGATCGCGCCCGTAACCCCCGGCCAGGCAAGGGTCCATGCCACCGCGATCGTCTCGACCGTCACGCCGTGCCTGCGGGCGACCGGCCGGAGGGCGTCCCGCAGCGCCAGGTTTCTCTCCACGTCCGGCCGCCGGAAATTCGGCATTCGGCGTCTCCAGTCGTCCGGGGCCAGGAAGGCCGCTCTCCCGGCGGTCCACTTCTCCGTCAACAGTCCCGACGCCATCGGGCTGTACACGATCACGCCGGTGCCCTGTGCCCCGCACCAGGGGATCTCCGCAGCCGCCGCGCCGCGCTGAATCAGGGAGAAGGGCGGCTGGTGCGAGTCCACGTGACGGATCCCGGCGCACCGGGACAGAAGCGGGACATCGAAGTTCGAGACGCCCGCCCACCGGACCTTCCCCTCCTCCACGAGTCTTCCCGTCTCCCCCCAGGAGTCCTCCACGGGCGTACCCGTCTGGTCCGGCCAATGGAACTGGAAGAGGTCGATCCGTTCGACCCCGAGCCGGCGAAGCGATTCCTCGCACCCGCGGCGGACCTCCGCGGGGCGCAGGTCCCGCCGGATCTCCCCCATCGGGTCCTTCTCGTCCCATGCGAGCCCGCATTTCGTGAAGACGAACGGCCGCTCCCCCGGCGGAATCTCCCGGAGCAGTTTTCCCACGAGGACCTCGGAGTGGCCGTGACCGTAGACCGCGGCCGTGTCGATCCAGTTGATCCCCGCTCCCACGGCATGCCGCATCGCCGCAAGCGACGCCTCGTCGTCCTGCGGGCCCCAGCCGAACGACCAGCCTCCGCCCCCGATCGCCCACGCGCCGAACCCGACCCGGGTGATCTCCGGGCCGTCCTTGCCGAGTTTTCGTACAGGAAGGTGTGCCACGGTCGAAGACCTCCTTTTCCCACAATGAGGATCACGCCTAAGACGATCGACAGGGGAAGGAGTTTCGCCCATTGCGTGAACCTCTTCGCGGTTCCGGGAAATCCTACAAGGTGAACCGGGTTCCAATACCCTTGCGGGGAGGATTGATGCGGTTGTTGTGTGGCGCACTCCTGGTTCTCTTTATCGCCCAGGCGGCGAGCGCGGGCAGCCCGCTCCCTGACCCCGCGAAGCCTCACCACGGCCGGAGCAGTTTCCGCAACGTGCACCCGACCGAGCCCCGGGGAAGCTTCTGGAAGTGGCAGTGGGAAAGGTGGCGAAAAGGGCTTCCGAAGACCCCGCCCGGCGGTTACCGGTTCGAGGTCCTCGAGCCGGACGTGCCGTTCCTGAAAGCGAATGGCCGGGATACGACCGTCACGTGGATCGGTCACGCGACCCTCCTGATCCAGGCCGGGGGCGTCAATATCCTCACCGACCCCCACCTGGGCGAACGGGCCTCCCCGGTCTCCTTCGCCGGGCCGAAACGGGTCGTGCCCCCCGCGGTTTCCTTTGAGGAACTCCCCCGGATCGACCTCGTGCTCATCTCCCACAACCATTACGACCACCTCGACGAAGGGACGGTGAAGCGCCTCGCCTCTTCCCGAAACGGCCCCCCGTTGTTCCTCGTCCCGCTGGGGGTCAAGGACTGGTTCCAAGCAAGGGAGATTGACAACGTCAGGGAGATGGACTGGTGGGAAACGGATGACGTTCTCGGGCTTTCGATCCATTTTGTTCCCACGCAGCACTGGAGCGCCCGGTCCCCCTTCGACCGGAACGAAACCCTGTGGGGGGCATGGGTGGTGGAGAGTCACGGATTTCGGTTCTTCTTCTGCGGCGATGCGGGGTACTCGGACCACTTCCGGGAGATCGCCCGGAAGTTCGACTCCTTTGATCTCGCCGCCATCCCGATCGGG
>DOTC01000049.1 GCA_003513855.1 Deltaproteobacteria bacterium
CCTCGTCCGCATGGACCAACTCGGCCACAGGTGCCTTCATGTTCAGGAAGGCGATCCGGTCCTGGTAGGCGTTTCCGACCGCCGCGTCGTCGTGCAGAAGGATCGCGAGGAAGATCAGGACGAACAGGAACACCACCCGCCCGCCCGGCCCGCGGTCCCCCTTCCGGTCGGACAGGAAAAGGGTCAGGCACACCGCAAGCGAAAGAAGAACGACGACCGCCGAAGAGACGAACACTCCCGCCGAGAGCGCAATTTCCGGGAGGGTCACCAGGTCGAACAGCAGAAACACGGGGAGGACAAGGGTCGCGAGAAACGCAAGATTCGCGCCGAACCGCAGGACCAACTCCCGGTACGCGGCTTCCGTCCCCTCACCCCCTTCCGCCGGCCGGCCGCAAAGAAGGAGGATCGCCCCGCCGGTCATCCCGAAAAAGAAGGCGAGGAACAGGAGAAATTTCACCACACCGTGCCAGGAGAGGAAAAACCGGACCTGCTTCTGGAGAAGAGGCAGCTTCCCGGGATTGAACAGTATTCCGTACCCGGCGGAAAAGAGGAAAAGAGCGAGGATCACCGCCAGCAGGCCGGCGGTGCCGATGGCGGCAGACATCGGGGAAAGGTCCACCGCGCGGCCCCGGGCCGACCGGTACGATGAAAGAAGGGCGAACCCGGAGAGGAGGACCGCGAGGATCACGACCCAGAATTGCCAAGGCAGCGGGGATGCGTCGAAGAGGACCCGCGCGTAGATGAACCAGACGAGCAGCAGGGGGACGAGCCCGAACATGAAAAGGGCCGATTTGCTGATCAGGACGGTTTGCATCAACTCCTGCGAGAAGCGCAGATAGGACGGGTCCCGTTTTTCCTTTCCGAGAAAGTTCAGGAGGAGAGAGATGGCCGATCCGCCGATGAGGAGCCCGAGAAAAGGGAGATGGAGGAACAGGACGAGGAACAGACCGTGCCGGAGAAGCAGGTAAAACTGCGGGGAAAGCGGTTGCAGACCCCCCCAGGAAACCATTCAGGCCTCGTCTCCGGGAGAATTCCTGTCCTGAAACAGCCGGTGAGATGCCATGCGCACCCGGGGGTCGGAAAATGTTCCCCGGAACGGAATCTTGCTCCGGGCAGTCGATCCTGTCAGTAAAAATCGGATTGGGTTACTATAATGGAATTCGATGCACCGTTCAAATCATTTGTCCACGGTCCGGGCGCCGGGGAAGAGCCCTTTTGTACAATACCGCAACGGTGCAGGAGGAAAGCGCCGATGTGCCGCATGCTGGCCTTCACCTCGGAAACGCCCCGGGACATAGCGCCGTTCCTGGCGCACCTTGCGCGGCTCTCCGTCCACGGGAACCTGGTGGACCGGTGGGAGAAGCGCTCCGGAGGGAACCACCCGGACGGGTGGGGGGTCTCCTTTCGCGAGGAGGGGGAAACCCGGCTGCTCCGGAGCGGGGAGCCCGCCTCCGCCGACCCCTCGCTGGCCAGGATCCGGGGACGCGCGGACCGCTTCCTCGGGCACGTCCGCTACGCCTCCGACACGGAAACGGTCAACGCCGCCAACTCCCACCCGTTCCTCGTGCGGGGGATCGCCCTCGCCCACAACGGGACGTTCCGGGGGAGGATCGGGGAGGAGGCGGGNNTGGGGGACGCGGAACTCGTGGGGGCGTTCTCCGCCGCGAACATGCTGATTGCGGCCGGGGAGGCGGTGTTCGCCCTCCGGAGCTACCGGAAGGACGAGGGGTACTACTCGCTCTTCCTGCGGGCCGAACCCGGCCTGGCCATCGTGGCGAGCGAGCCGCTGGACGACTCCCCCGGGTGGCGCCCGCTCGCGAACGGGGAACTCGTCGATCTGCGCCTCCCGAGCCCGCTCTCCCTCTTCCTCTCTTCTCCGGGGTGACCACCGTGACGGCTCCCGTAGACCTGCGATCCGACACCGTCACGCTCCCCTCCGCGGGGATGCGGAAGGCGATGACCCGCGCGAAGGTCGGCGACTCGCAGCGGGGGGAGGACCCTTCCGTGCGGGCGCTGGAGGAGCACGCCGCCTCCCTGTTCGGCAAGGAGGCGGCCCTTTTCGTCCCCTCCGGGACGATGGGGAACCTGGTCGCGGTGGCGTCGTGGACCCGGCCGGGAGACATCGTCGTCGCCTCCGCGGCGTCCCACATCGCGGGGCGCGAGGGGCCGGGTATCTCGAACCTCGCCGCCGTCGCGATCCTGGGGATCGACGCCCCACGCGGGATCTTCACGGCGGACGACGTTTCCGGGGCGATCGCGTCGGCCCCGCTGCGCAGCAGGGCGAACGTGCGCCTGGTGACCGCGGAGAACACGCACAACGCGGGCGGGGGGGCGGTCTTCCCCATCACGTCCCTGCGGCGGATCCGCTCGGTCTGCCGCAAGGCCGGCATCCCGGTCCACATCGACGGGTCCCGGATCTTCAACGCCTCGGTCGCCTCCGGGGTGCCGCCCGGGGAGTACGGGAAGGTCTGTCAATCCCTCATGTTCTGCCTTTCCAAGGGGCTGGGGGCGCCCGTCGGGTCGATCGTCACGGGCACGAGGGAATTCGTGGAAGAGGCGCGAAACGTGGGGTACAGGGTCGGCGGGGGGATGCGGCAGGCCGGGATCGTCGCCGCCGGGGGGCTCTACGCGCTGCGGAACAACGTCCGGCGCCTCGCCGAGGACCACGCGAACGCGAAAACGCTCGCCCGCGCGCTCGCGGAGATCCCCGGCATCGAGGTGATCAACTCCCCCGTGGAGACGAACATCCTCCTGTTCCGGTGGACAACGCCCCCCGTGTCCCTTCCCGAATTCCAGGAAGCGCTGCGCGGGAAGGGCGTGCTCGTCGACGACCGGGCGTTTCCGCGCTTCCGGGCGGTCACCCATCTGGGGATCGGGAAACAGGAGATCGCCCGGGCCATCCGGGCATTCCGGGATGTCTTCGGGAGGGCAGGCGCGTAGGAGGCGTACCGCCCGGCTTTAGTGGGACCGCTCCTTCGAGCCGCGGGCGATGTCCTCGGCCACCTCGCCCACCGTCTGCTTCATCATCCGGTCCGTGATCTTTTTCGAGCTGTCGCCCGGGGAGGCCATCTTGGAGACCCAGTTGCCCCCTTTCCGGATGAATCCGCCCCCGCCTCCCACCTGCCTCGTCACTTTCCCGCCGCAGTGGGGGCATTTTTTGAGCTCCGGGGCCGTGATCCTCTGCTCCTTCTCGAACTCGCCGCACTTCCCGCACTTGTACTCGTAGATCGGCACGTCATCCCCCTTGCGTTCTTGCGCAATGGGTGCATTATCGCACGATCCCTCCCGCCGGTGCCACACGGATCGGTGCGATTGCTCCCCCACTTTGCGGATAGGAATGGCTGCGCATCCTCGAAGAGGCACCCGTTGCAGGGGATCCACCGATCGGAAAATATCGGCGAGATGTTCCGTCCCGGGCCGGATCGTGGATAATGGAGAGAACCGACTTTCCGGGGAGGTAACGCCGCTTGCCCCTGTTCCTCATCGCCTTCTTCGTGAGCCTCGGATGCGTCCACGCGTACGCGCTCCTCAAGGCAAAATCGGCCCTCGGCTTCGGGTGGGGAACCGCGGCGCTCCTCGCGCCGCTCCTCGTTGCCCTCACCTGCGCCCCGCTGATCATCTATTTCCTCGCGAAGCAGGGGATGGGGGGGGCGGCACGGGCCGCCTCCTGGGTCGGGTACACCTGGCTGGGCCTTCTCTTCTTCTTCCTCTGGACGAACCTGGCCGTCGACCTGGTCAACCTCGTCCTCCGCGTGGCGGGGGCGGTCTCGGGGAGAGGGACGCATGCGTTCCTGATCGCCGGGAAGGCGCCGTTTTTCGCCCTTGTGTTCCTTTCCCTGGCACTCGGGACCTACTCGTTCCTCGAGGCCCGGGAAATCGGCATCGAGCGGGTCCGGATCCTCACCGACAAGCTGCCCGCCTCCACTCCGCGCCTGCG
>DOTC01000245.1 GCA_003513855.1 Deltaproteobacteria bacterium
TGCCGCACGGAGCACATGTTCTTCTCCGAGGATAGGATTCCGCTCATGCGGGAGATGATTCTCTCCCGGACGAGGGAGGAGCGGAAACAGGCGCTGGAGAAATTGTTGCCGATGCAGCGGGAGGACTTCAAAGGGCTCTACCGGGAAATGAAGGGGTACCCGGTGACCATCCGCCTGCTGGACCCGCCGCTCCACGAGTTTCTTCCCCGTCGGGAAACCCTGATGGTCGAAGTGACGAAGCTGGAGCTGATCCACGCCGACCGCTCGATCATCGAGGAGAAAAAGCACCTGCTCGAGCGCGTGGAGGAGTTGCACGAGATCAACCCGATGCTGGGATTGCGGGGATGCCGCCTCGGCATCGTGTACCCGGAGATCACCCGGATGCAGGCGCGGGCCATCTTCGAGGCGGCCTGCGAGGTGACCCGTGAGGGGATCCGGGTACAACCGGAGGTGATGATCCCCCTGGTCGGCATGGTCCGNNGAAATGAAGGCGCAGAAAGAGGTGATCGTTCACGAGGCGGCGGATGCGATGAAACGGTACAAGAAGAAGATCTCCTACACCGTGGGAGCCATGATCGAGATCCCGCGGGCAGCGCTGACGGCGGACGAGATCGCAGGCGAAGCGGATTTCTTCTCGTTCGGGACGAACGACCTGACGCAGACGACCTTCGGGTTCTCCCGGGACGACTCGGGCAGGTTCATCCAGCACTACATGTCTTTTTCCGATTTGTGCCCGCGTTGCGGGGAACGGCTCGGCAAGGACCTCTCATGTGCGGCCTGCACCGTCAAATACGCCAAGCGTCCCGACAACATCCTGGACTTCGACGTGTTCGCCACGCTGGACCGGGCCGGTGTGGGGGAGTTGGTCCGGATGGGGTTGGAGAAGGGGAGGGCGGCCAGGCCGAATCTCAAGGCGGGAATCTGCGGGGAGCACGGGGGGGATCCGCAGTCCGTCGATTTCTGCCACCGGGTGGGACTGGAATACGTTTCCTGCTCCCCGTACCGCGTGCCGATCGCGCGCCTGGCGGCCGGGCAGGCGGTTCTCCGGGAAAAGGCGGAGGAGAAACCGGTTTCGGGAAGGAAGAAGGGAAAGTAGGAATTCTCCCCCTCCCGACGCATCGGCGGCCGTTCATCCTTGCCGCCGATTTTTCCTTTACATGTCCGTTGAAACACCATATATTGGGCCCAATACGGAAGCCCTACACATTATATTGATGTTTCACGATCTTGCAGGAGGGGCAGCCCAGGGGATCCATGAAGCTCAAAAAGCTTGAACTTTTCGGATTCAAATCCTTCTACGACAAGACCAGTTTCGATTTTTCCGACGGCATCACGGCGATCGTCGGACCCAACGGGTGCGGAAAGTCGAACATCGTCGACGCCATTCGCTGGGTGCTCGGGGAGCACGCACCCTCCTATCTTCGGAGCAAGGCCCTCGAGGACGTGATCTTTGCCGGCTCCGATGCCGCGGGCCCCCTCGGAATGGCCGAGGTCTCCCTGACCTTCTCCAACGAGGACGGGGTCGCCCCTCCCGGGTACGAGTCCTACGCAGAGGTCCAGGTCACCCGGCGCACCTTCCGTGATGGGGAAAGCGAGTTCTTCATCAACAGGATCCCCTGCCGGCTGAAGGATATCGCCGAACTGTTCCTCGACACGGGGGCGGGCGCGCGCGGATATGCGATCATCGAGCAGGGCAAGATCATGACCATCGTGAATGCCCGGCCCGAAGACAAGAGGATGATCATCGAGGAGGCCGCCGGGGTGGCCAAGTTCCGTGTCCGGAAGAAGGAGGCGGAACGGAAAATGGAGAACACCCGGCAGAACCTCGCCCGGGTGAGAGACATCCTCGACGAGGTCCGGCGCCAGCTGGGGAGCCTGGAGCGCCAGGTCCGCAAGGCGGAGAAGTACAAGACCCTCAAGGACGAACTTCGCGGTCTCGACCTCAAGATCGCGGAGAGGAAATTCCGCACTTTCACGGAAGAGAGATCGCGCATCGCAGGGGACCTTGCCGCACTGGAGAGGGACCTCTTTTCCCTCCGCTCCGGGCTTTCGGCCCTGGAGGCGGAAAGGGAATCGGAACGGCTGCGGCTGGTGGAGGCGGAATCCGCCCTGGGGACCCTGCGAGCCGCCCATGCGGGCGTCAAGGAGGAAATCGCCAGGAAACAGGCAGAGTGGGAAGGAAAGGGGCGCGAGGAACGGCAGTTGCGTGATCTGATCGCCGAGACCGGAGCGGAGATCGCCTCCCTCGAAAAGGAGGCCGCCGAGCTTTCCGGCCGGATCCGGGAAGCGGAGGAAACCGCCCTCAAGGGAAGGGAGGTCCTTGCCTCGTGGCGCGAAAACCTGGCGGGCCTGGCGGCGGAGACGGAGAGGTCGCAGTCCGCGTATGACGAAGCGTACGCGATGGCCGAGCAGGCGAAATCCGACCTCATGGTGCGCGTGACCCTCCACTCGAACGCCCTCTCCGGAGCGGAGTCGATCCATAAGCTGATGGAAGAGAGCGCGAGAGCGGTGGCGCGCCTCGACGACAGGATCGCGGAGGCGGAGACCCTTGCCCGGCATGCAGAGGAGCAGCACACAAGGGCATGCGCAGACGAGGAAGAGGCCGGGAAGACCCTGGGGGCTGCGGAAACGTCGTGGGAGGAGACAGGATCGCTCCTGGCCGGTCAGACCACCCGCCTGGACACGGTGGCCGAGATCCGCAGGAAGACGGAAGGCAGGCTCGAGGCGACGGCCTCCCGGTTGTCCGCGCTCTCCCGGGTGCAGGAACAGAGAGACTGGGCATCTTCCGGCGTGAGGGCGGTGCTGCACCACTACCAGGGGGGCGGGAACGGCGACGGAGTCGGCGAACGGGGGATCTTCGGGGTGATCGGAGAGCTTATCGATACCGACGCCCCCTACGAAAGGGCTGTGGAGGCGGTTCTTGGCGAGCGGATCCAGTCCATCGTGGTCCGGGACCACGCGGAAGGCCTGTCCGCACTCCAGTACCTCAAGGATTCCCGCGAGGGAAGGGGCGCGTTCGTCCCGGTGACGCTGCGGACGCGGGAGGAACTTCCCTCGTACAAGGGGGAAGAGGGCGTGGTCGGCCCCCTGACCGAGGTCGTGCGGGCGCCGGAGGAGTGCCGGGGCCTGGTGCAAGGCCTCCTCGGGGGGACCCTCCTGGTGCGCGACCTGCCTTGCGCTCTCCGGCTCTGGAACCGCAACGGCGTGTGGAGCTCGTACGTGACCCTCGACGGGGACCTGGTCACCGGCGACGGAATTCTGGTGGGTGGAGCGCAGGAACAGGGGGAATCGCGGGTCCTGGCGGTGAAACGCGAGATCCGGGAACTCGAGCAGGAGATGGCGCGCCTGTCGGCCGAATCGGCCCGCATCGCGGAGGATCTGGAGGAGGCAAGACACGCCAGGGCGACGCTCGAGGGGCGGCTCGCGGAGATGTTCTCCCTTCGGGAGGAGCGGAAGGCGCATTACGCCCAGGCGCAGCAGAGAAAGGCCGTTCTCGAGGTAGCGATGTCGCAGGCACTTGCCACCCACGGGGCCCTCGTCCAGGAGAGGCAGTATCTCGAGGCGGAACTGGCGCGGATGGCAGGGGAGCGGAAGACCTCGGAGGATGCCGCGAGGGAGTCCGGTCACGCCCGAGGGGAGGAGCAGGAGCGCGTCAGGACGCTGGTCATTCAGGTGGAGGAGAGGCGGACCGCGATGGAGGCCGTCCGGGCGAAGCTCCACGCCGCGGAGATCGAGTGGACGGGGCTCGAGGAGAAGTTCCGGTCCGGAGAGGCGCTGCTCGCGGGCCTGAAGGAGTCACGGGACGGCCGGCAGGCCATGGTCGAGGAACGGAGGAAGCGCATCGGCGCGCACGAGAGGGCGGTCGGAGAGCTCGAGCGTGCCGTGGCGGAGGGGCGGGAGGCGATCGAGGCAGCCGCCGTCGAGCTGGAAGGCATGCAGGAGGAAATCGACCGGCGGCTCGAGCAGAACGCGGGAATTTCCGCGAGACTTGCGACGATGGAGGAGACGCTTCGCGAACGACGTCGCCTCGAGGCCGACGGGATCGCCCGCCTCTCGGACCTGCGGCTTGCGGCCCAGCGCGTGGAGATGGACCTCGAGCACCTGGACAGCGCGATCTACCAGAGGTACGAGGTCCACCCCTCGGAGCTTGCCGGCCCGGAAGGGACAGAGGAGCGGGAGGGAGAGGATCTGACCGGCTGGGAAGCCCGGGCCGGGGAGGTACGGGCCCGCATGAGCGCCATCGGGGAGGTGAACCTCGCATCCCTCGAGGAGCATCGGGAACTCGCGGAGCGACACACCTTCCTCTCGTCCCAGAAGGAGGACCTCGAGAAATCCCTCGAGGACCTCGCCAAGGCCATCCAGAGGATCAACCGGACCACGAGAGAACGGTTCTCCATCGCGTTCGACAACATCAACCGGATGTTCCAGGAAATCTTCCCCAAGCTGTTTCTGGGAGGGAGAGCCTATTTGAAGCTTCTGGACGAGGGGAATCTCCTGGAATCGGGCGTGGAGATCGTGGCACAGCCCCCGGGGAAGAAGCTCCAGTCCCTGAGTCTCCTCTCCGGCGGGGAAAAGGCGCTGACCGCCATCAGCCTCATCTTCTCGATCTTCCTCGTCAAGCCGTCTCCCTTCTGCCTGCTCGATGAGGCGGACGCCCCGCTGGACGACGCAAACATCGACCGGTTCAACTCGATCGTCCGGGAGATGTCGTCGAATTACCAGTTTCTCCTCATCACCCACAACAAACGGACGATGGAGCTTGCCGACGTGCTCTACGGAATCACCATGGAAAAGCCGGGGATCTCCAAGGTGGTTTCCGTGAAATTCCAGTCCTGACGCCGCCTGCCACGAGACGGGTCTCCATGGCTACACACGACGAACCGCCCTCCGGGTCCTTCCTCTCGCGTCTCAAAACGGGTCTGTCGAAGACCCGCGAGCTTCTCTTGATGAACGTCGAGGCGGTCGCCCGCGGGATCGGGCCCGTGGACGAAAACGTCCTGGCGGAACTGGAGGAGGCGCTCATCCTGGCGGATGCGGGAGCGGACCTTGCCCGCGAATACGTGGAGGCCCTCCGGGCGAAGTGGCGGCGGGGGGAACTGCCCGATGTCGAGGCCCTTCGCGCGGAACTGAAACGGATGGTGGCGAAGACCCTGGCTCCCAGAATCGCCCCCCTTTCGGTGGTTCCCCCCTACCCGTTCGTCGTCCTGGTGGTCGGAGTGAACGGCGTGGGAAAGACGACGACCATCGGGAAAATCGCGCACCAACTCCGGGAAGAGGGGCATCCCGTTCTCATTGCCGCGGGGGACACGTTCCGGGCGGCTGCCATCGGCCAGCTTCGGGTGTGGGCGGAGCGTGCGGGTGCCGACATCATTCACCACAAGGAAGGATCCGATTCCTCCGCCGTTGTGTTCGACGCGCTCCGGGCGGCAAGGGCGAGAGGATCGCACGTCGTTCTGATCGACACGGCCGGCAGGCTTCACACCAAGGCGAACCTGATGGAGGAGATGCGGAAGGTCGTGCGAGTCATCGGGAGGGAGGTCGCGGGCGCCCCCCAGGAGGTTCTCCTCGTTCTTGACGCGACGAGCGGGAGGAACGCGATCGCCCAGGCGAAAACCTTTCAGGATGTCACCGGTGTCACCGGCATCGTCCTCACGAAGCTGGACGGGACCGCCAAAGGGGGTGTGGTTCTGGCGGTCACGAGGGAAACCGACGTTCCGATCCGGTTCGTCGGCGTCGGCGAGACGGTCGACGACCTGAGGCCTTTCGATGCCGAAAGCTTTGCCGCCGCGCTTTTCTGACCGTTTCCCTCCCCGATCGGTCCCCTTCCCGTGCCGTCCACCCGGGCATCCTCCAACGTCATCCCGTTGGACGCCTGATCCGGCGGGAGGCGCGAGGAACCGGTCCGGCATTCGGTCCTTCGGCATTGATTCCGCCCGGGGGACGCGGTATCGTACATTGTCGAAATATCTCCCGGTCGGCGGGGAGCCGATATGCATACCCGGAGGGGGAACCAGGCGCATGGTAGAATCCTCGTTTTCGGTGATCGAAAAAAAGATCTCGGACCTTGCGGAAATGCTGATAACGTTGAAGAAAGAGAAGGCGTCCCTCACGGCCCAACTGGAAAAGAAAGAGGCCGAGGTCCGGGAATTGGCACGGAAAGTCGAGGAGATGAACGGGGAGAGGGAGAGCATCCGCGAAAAGGTGGAGACGATCCTGGCGCGAATCGAAAGCATTGAGTTGTAAGGCCAGGGCTGTATAATGGACGGTGTGAGAAGATGGTCGACCGGTTCAATGTGAACATCGCCGGATACGCGCTCACGGTTTCGACAGAGCGGTCGGCGGAACACATGGAGCTCCTGAGCGAACTGTTGAACGAGAGGGTTCGGGAGGTCCAGAAAAGCGGTGGAACCGCCAACTATCTTCATGTGATCATGCTGGCGGCCATGAAGCTCGGAGACGAAATTCTCGAGTTGCGCGCCGAACTGGACAGGGAAAAGCGGCAGTTCGAGGAGAAGAGCAAGGATCTTCTGGTGGTTCTGGACGAAGCATTGAAGTAGGTCGGTATGGCAGGCGGCCCCTGCCGTGCGCGTGATTGGCGGAAGAGTTTGAGCCAACACAATGAGAACGGGGTCCCTTCCTGACGCCGGTGAGCATGCCCCTTACACGGGGAAGCCTGAAGGCGTCACCCCAGGGATCCCACCTGGTGCAAGCCAGGTTCGGCTCGACTGCCGACACGGCAAAGTGCAGGGGCTTTCCCGTACTGTATGGCGGGCGCAGGCCGTTTACATAGATCCGGACGGCAGGGACTGGGTATTGTGCGTTCGACCGACGACGAATAGGGATAGATCGTTGTTTCGATAAAGTGCAACCTGAAGCGGACCCGGGTTCTCTCGGCCGGGTTCCCGCCTTATTCGCGTCTCCTGCCTCCACACGGTACTCCATCGTCGGAAGGACGTTCCATGTTTATCGGAGAGCGCAAGGCGCTTCTTCGCCTGAACGAGCGAAGGCGCGTAAGCCCCGGAAACCCGGACCGGGAGCGTGCGGAGAAAAGCCTGCAAGTGCAGGAGCGTTTCCTGTCGTCGTTTCCGCCCAGGCCTGGCCGGAAGGTCGCCTTGTACTCGGCGATGCGCGGGGAAGTCGGAACCGACAGGGTCCGCGAGCGCTGCCTGGCCGCCGGCACGTGGCTCTACTATCCCCGGATGTGCGATGACGGCAACCTCACCTTCTTCCGCCATGAAGGGAGCGACGGCTGGGAGGAGGGAAGGTTCGGAATCCGGGAACCCCTCGTCGTTCCAGGCGGGGAAGGGATCCGGGAAGGGTTCGACCTGGTCGTCGTCCCCGGCCTGGCGTTCGACGCGGCCGGGTGGCGGCTGGGACGGGGCCACGGGTACTACGATCGTTTTCTCAGGGGGCTCGGCGGGACGTCGTTGGCGGTCGGGCTGGCCTTTTCCTGGCAAATGGTTCCGGAAGTTCCGGTGGACGCATGGGACGTCCCCGTCGACGCGGTGGTCACGGAAGAGGGCGTCGTGGGGCGGGGCATAAAATAGATGCGGTAAAAGGGAGGCACCCGTTGGAACCAATCATGATCGTCATCGTTGCCCTTTCGCTTCTGGTGGGAGGGCTTACGCTCCTGGTGTTCTCGTTGTTGTCGAAGAAGAAGGTCGCGGAGGACCGTGCCAGGGAAGCGTCGGCCAAGGCCGAGGAGATCCTTCAGGGCGCGCGAAAGGAGGCCGAGAACACCCTCAAGGAGGCTACGCTTCAGGCCAAGGACTACCAGCTCCAGGTGAAGCTGGATTTCGAGCGGGAGACCCGTGATCGGAAGAACGAGATCAGCCAGCTCGAGAAGCGCCTTCTGCAGAAGGAGGACGCTCTCGACCGGAAGACGGAGTCCCTGGAAACCCGGGCGCTGGAATTCGGAAAAAAGGAGAGGGAGCTCGCCGAGAAGGAGCAGGGGCTCGAGCGGGGAAACACGGAGCTTCAGGAGATGATCCGCGAGGGGAAAGAAAACCTCGAGCGGATCGCGGGAGTGACCGCCGAGCAGGCGAAGAACGAACTCGTGGAAATGGTCGTGAACGACGCCAAGATGGAGGCCGGGAAGAAGGTCCGTGCGATCGACGAGGAGTACAAGGAGGAGGCGGGCCAGAAGGCGAAGAAGATGATCTCGCTGGCCATCCAGCGGTACGCGGCCGACTACGTCNNCGACGTCATCATCGACGACACCCCGGAAGCCGTCATCCTGTCGGGGTTCAACCCCGTCCGCCGGGAGGTCGCCCGGATCGCGCTCACGCGTCTGGTCCAGGACGGACGGATCCATCCCGCCCGGATCGAGGAAACGGTGGAGAGGGTGACGAAAGAGGTGGAGGAGATCGTGCGGGAGGCGGGAGAGCAGGCCCTGTTCGACCTGGGTCTGCACGGGGTCCACCCTGAACTGGTCAAGCTCATCGGGAAACTCAAATACCGGACATCCTACGGCCAGAGCATCTACACCCACTCTCTCGAGGTGGCCTTCCTCTGCGGGATGATCGCTTCCGAGCTGGGCCTGAACGCCAAGGTCGCCAAGCGGGCGGGTCTCCTGCACGATATCGGCAAGGCCGTGGACCACGAGGTCGAGGGGCCGCATGCCCTGATCGGCGCGGACCTGTGCAAGAAATACGGCGAGTCCGGGCGCATCATCCACGCCATCGCAGCCCACCACGAGGACGAGTCCCCGCGCGACGTGCTGCCCATTCTCGTCCAGTCCTGCGACGCGCTGTCCGGGGCCCGGCCCGGAGCGCGCCGCGAGATGCTGGCCAACTACCTCAAGCGTCTCGAAGACCTGGAAAAGATCGCGAAGTCGTTCGCCGGGGTGGAGAAGTCGTACGCCATCCAGGCAGGGCGGGAGATCCGCATCATCGTCGACAACCACAAGGTGAGCGACGACGTGGCCACCATGCTCGCGAGGGACATCGCGAACAAGGTCGAGGCCGAACTCTCCTATCCCGGCCAGATCCGCGTCACCGTCATCCGCGAGACGCGCGCCGTGGAATACGCCCGGTAATCCCGGGAAGAGGCTTCCGGATGTGGGTGCTTTTCCTGGGTGACGTGGTCGGCAAGCCCGGCAGGCGGGCCGTGCGGGAATTTCTGTCCCGTCTTCGGTCGCGGCGGGACATCGACCTCGTCATCGCCAACGGGGAGAACGCAGCGGGAGGGGTCGGCGTGACCGGGCCGGTGGTCCGGGATCTTTTCGATGCGGGGGTGGATGTGCTGACGGGCGGAAACCACACCTGGGACAAGCGGGAGGGACTGCCGCTCGTGCGGGACGAGGAGAAGCTCCTTCGCCCCGCGAACTATCCCCCGGGCGTGGACGGGCGCGGGTGGGGCGTATTCCGGGGCCGGAGCGGGACCCCGTATGTCGTGGTTTCCCTGGTCGGCAGGGTGTTCATGGGGCAGTACGACTGCCCGTTCCGCTGGATGGACGAGGCGCTGCCGGAGCTGAAAGGGCATGCCGCGGCGATCATCGTCGACTTCCACGCGGAGGCGACCTCGGAGAAGAGGGCGATGTCGTTCCACCTCGACGGGAAGGTTTCCGCGGTCGCCGGAACCCATACCCACGTCCAGACCGTGGATGCGCAGGTCATGTCCGGGGGGACCGGGTACATCACCGACGCCGGCATGTGCGGCCCCGTGAACTCCGTCATCGGGATGGACTCCCGCGACGTCCTGCGGCGATTTCTGACCCTGGTTCCGACCCGGTTCGAGGTGGCCCCCGGAGAGGCGGAGGTGGCCGGCGTCTTCTTCGAGATCGACCCCGANNTTCGACCCGACCGCGCCCGACCTGCACCTGGGCCATACCGTCCTCATCCAGAAGCTCAAGCATTTCCAGGATGCGGGGCACCAGGTGGTTTTTCTCATCGGTGACTTCACCGGAATGATCGGCGATCCCTCGGGAAAGATCGAGACGCGCAAGCCCCTGACCCGGGAGGATGTCGAGCGGAACGCGGAGACCTACCGGGAGCAGATCTTCAAGATCCTCGACCCCGACAGGACCGAGGTCCGATTCAACTCCGAGTGGCTCTCCCCCCTTCCGATCGAGGAACTGGTCCGGGTTGCCGCCCAGATGACGGTTGCCCGCATGCTGGAGCGGGATGATTTCCGGCGACGGTACGAGGAGGAACGCCCGATCTCGATCCACGAATTCCTGTACCCCCTCCTGCAGGGATACGACTCGGTCGCCCTGCGGGCGGACGTGGAGCTCGGCGGGACCGACCAGAAGTTCAACCTCCTCGTGGGACGCGATCTCCAGCGCGTCTGGGGGCAGGAGCCCCAGGTCGTCATGACCACGCCGCTTCTCGTCGGCCTGGACGGCGTGAACAAGATGAGCAAGAGCCTGGGGAACTACGTGGGGATCACCGAGGATCCGGAGACGATCTTCGGGAAGATGATGTCGATCTCGGACGACCTGATGCTCCGGTATTACGAGCTGCTGTCCGATATCTCCGTGGTCGAGCTGGAGCAGCTCAAGAATGGGATCGCGGACGGCTCCCGCCACCCGATGGACGCCAAGGTGGCCCTGGCCCGGGAGATGGTTGCGCGCTTCCACGGGACGTCCGCCGCCAAGGGGGCGGAGGAAGGGTTCCGGAACCGGTTTTCCCGGAAAGAGTTCCCCGCGGATGCCCGGCGGATATCCGGCGCTGTCCTCGCCGGGAAGACGGACCTGGCATCGGTCGTTTCCACGGTCTCCCTCTCCTTCCGATCCAAGGCGGCGGCAAGGCGCCTCATCGAACAGGGCGGACTGGAGGTCAACGGGGAGCGGGCGAGCGACCCATCGGGAACGATCCCTCCCCGCGGCGAAATCCGCTTGAAAATCGGGAAGAAGGAGTTTGTCGTCGTCGCGTTCGACTGACGGTTCGCGGCACCCGATTTTTTCCTTGCCCTCGCAGGGCAAATGGGCTATATTCTCGCATCGATCAGGCAACGCCAGAGGCAACCCTCCCGACGGTTCCGGCAGGAAGCCCCGTTGTTTTGCGTTTGGTCCCCGCGGTACAATAGTGTCAGGGCCGGGCCGATTGGTCTTGACAGTGGCGGAGGATTTTCATATATTGTTTAGTCCGCCCCACGGAGGTGGGGGGGGCGGATTCCTCGAGCCGGATCTTTGAAAACTGAACAGGGAATGCGAGGTGCGAATCGGATCTTCGTCTTATCCGCTTTTGTTTTCAAGTGGAGAGTTTGATCCTGGCTCAG
>DOTC01000026.1 GCA_003513855.1 Deltaproteobacteria bacterium
GGCATCAGGTTCTTGTGGTAGATGCTCTTCTCCGCCGTCTCCTCCTCCACGCGGACGACCTCGGCCAGGGGGACCAGGCTCCCCTGGCGGCCCGCAACCTTGATCTGCCGCAGCGCCTCCACCCGGGACCGCTCGGCAGGGGGGAGACGGAGAAGGATGGGCACGTCCTCCTGCTCCCGTGGCCGGTGGAGAAGCCCCACTTCCATCCCCGCCACGGCCAGGCGAAGCGTCGCCGACACCTGCTCCACGGACACGCCGGAAAGCGCCGCCTTCTCCTGGTCCACGGCAAAGCGGATCCTGGCCTGATCGTCCTCCACGTACCAGTCCACGTCCACGACGCCCTTGGTCTTCTCGAGGATCTCCCGGACCTGCCGGGCCACCCCGATCCGGCCCCGGTATTCGGGGCCGTAGATCTCCGCAACCAGGGTCTGGAGGACCGGCGGCCCGGGCGGGACTTCGGCCACCTTGACCCGGGCTCCATACCTGGCCGCCACGGCGGCGATCGCCGGCCGGACCCGTTTCGCGATGTCGTGGCTCTGGGCCTTGCGGTCCCCCTTCGGGACCAGGTTCACCTGGATGTCCGCCTCGTGGGGGGCCCGGCGCAGGAACGAGTGGCGCACGAGGCCGTTGAAGTTGTACGGGGAAGACGTGCCCACGTACATCTGGTAATTCAGCACCTCCGGGACGGTGGCGACGGTGTTGCCGATCTCCCGGGTCACCGCGGCGGTCTCCTCCAGGGTCGACCCTTCCGGCATGTCGATCACGACCTGGAACTCGCTCTTGTTGTCGAAGGGGAGCATCTTCACCTGCACGACCTTGAACGCGAAAAGGGACATCGACCCCAGGAGCAGGACAACGACAAGGAGAAGGAAGCCGTATCGCCACACGGGCCTGTGAAGGAGGCGGTCCATCGATTTCCGGTAGAGCCGCGTGGTCCACCCTTCCCCGCCCTCGTGGGCCCCGCCCTCCCGCGACAGGAGCCGGACGCCCGCCCAGGGGGTGACGATGAAGGCCACGAGGAGCGAGAAGAGCATGGCCGCCGTCGCGCCCACGGGGATGGGACGCATGTAGGGGCCCATGAGCCCGCGGACGAACGCCATGGGGAGAATGNNAGGATGCCGATGGAGAAGATGAGGGCGAACAGGGTCACCCGGTTGAGCGTGTAGCCGGTGAGGTAGAAGACGGCCAGGGTAAACGCCAGCGTGACGGGGATGGCGGTTGCCACGATCCCCGACTCCCGCAGACCCAGCGTGAACAAGATGAGGACCGACACCGAGACGATGGCGATCAGCATGTGGAGGAGCAGCTCGTTGGACTTCTCCGCCGCCGTCTCGCCGTAGTTCCGGGTGACGGTCAGGCGAATCCCGTCCGGGATCGTTCGTCCCCGGATCTCCTCGACCTTCCGGATCACGTTCTCGGCGATCACGATGGCGTTGGTGCCCTTGCGCTTGGCGATCGAGAGCGTCACGGCCGGCTCGGGGGCGGGCGCCTTCCCCTGGGCGGCCGGGCCCAGGCCGAAAAGAACGTAATCCGCCGGCTCCTCCGGCCCGTCCACGATCGTCGATACATCCCGCAGATAGACGGGCCGCCCGGCCGCCGCTTCCACGACGACGCTTCCCACGTCTTCGGCGGTGCGCAGGAACGCGCCGGTCTCCACCAGGAACTCCCGGTTCCCGGACGAGAAGCTCCCCGACTGGAGCTGCCGGTTGGCCGCCGCAAGCATCGACACCAGCGCCGAAGGGTCGAGCCCCCGGGCGGCCAGCCGCGCGGGGTCCAGGATCACCCGGACCTGGCGGCGTCTCCCCCCGATGAGGCTGATCTCCGAGACGTCGGGGATCGTCTTGATCTGGTCGTTCAGTTCCGCCGCCACCCGGCGCAGGGCGTAGTGGTCGTACCGGTCGCTGGAAAGCGTGAGGGCGAGGATGGGGACGTCGTCGATGGACCGGGGCTTGACCAGGGGCGTGCTCGCCCCGGGGGGGATGAGGTCGAAGTTGGCGAACATCTTCTGGTTCAGGCGGACGATGCTTTTTTCCTCGTCCTCGCCCACCTTGAACCGGACGATCGCCATGGACTGGCCGGGAGCCGAGGTGGAGTAGATGTACTCCACACCCGGGATCTCCCAGAGGAGCTTTTCCATGGGCTTGGTCACCCGCTCCTCCACCTCCCGGGCCGACGCCCCGGGCATCTGCACGAACACGTCGATCATGGGCACGATGATCTGCGGCTCCTCCTCCCGGGGGAGGAGCACCACGGCGCCCGCGCCGAGGAGGATCGAGGCGATGACGATGAGGGGAGTGAGCCGGGATTCGATGAACACGGACGCGATCCTGCCCGCGATCCCTTTCCTTCCGTCTTTCACTTCCGGATCTCCACCCGGGCCCCGTCCACGAGCCTCTCCAGGGGGGAGACCGCCACGCGCGTGCCCGGGTCGACCCCCGACAGGATCTCCACCCCGTCCCCGAACGTCCTGCCGGTCTTGACCATCACCAGGCGCGCCACGTTGTCCGCCGAGACGGTGTACAGGCCGTCGTACCCGCCCACCTGCGAAATCGCCCTCTGCGGGACGACGAGGACCGGTTCCTTCCCGACGGGGATCAGGACCCGCCCGAACATCCCCGTCCGCAGCTCCCCACCCCGGGGGAGGTCCACCTTGACGGTGAACGTCCGGCTCGCCGGGTCTACCGTCGGCACCACCTCCGACACCGACCCGGCCATCTCCTCCCCGCCCCCGCCGTCGAGAACCACCCGGACCCGGCTGCCGACCTTGAGGGGGCCGAGGTAGGTCTCCGGCACGGAGGCCTCGATCCGGTATCGCCCGGTCTCCTCCAGGACCACGATGGGCACTCCGGGGGAGGCCATCGAGCCGGCGTCGATCTTCTTTTCGGTGACGATCCCGGCAAAGGGCGCCGTCACGAGGGTGTAGGAGAGCATCGCGCGCGCCGCGTCCGCCTGCGCTTTTGCCTGGGAGTTCTTCGCGGCCACCTGGGCCCGCCTGTCCAGCGCCCGCTCGTATTCCTTGACCGCCACCGTCCGTCTGACCTCGATCTCGTCGAACTCCTGCGGGGTGACGACCTTCTCCTCGTGCAGCTTCCGGAACCGCTCGTACGTCTTCTCGGCAAGCGTCTTGCCCGCCTCCGCCTGCGCGATGGCCCGCTCGACCTCCTCGCGGGCGGCCTCCGCCTCGGCGACCATCGCCTCGGCGGCCGCAAGCTGGGCCCGGATCGCCGTGTCGTCGATCGTCGCCAGGACCGCCCCTTTTCCCACCCTTGTCCCCTCCACGACGGGAACGGAGGTGACCCTCCCCATGACCTGGGAGGCCACGGAGGCGATCCTCATCGCGCGGACCGTCCCGACCACCTCGGCGATCCTCTCGCGGGGACCGGCTCCCACTGTGACGACCTCCACACCGGTCACCAGAGGTTTCTCCGCGGAGGCCCCGTGCTTTCCCTTCTCGCCGCACCCGATCAAAAGGCCGGCGACCGCGGCGAGGAGGAGCACCCGGGACCCGTGAACCGCGAGACCGCACGCCGGTCGGCGGACCCCTTCCGCGCGGCGTTTCGTTGGCGTCATCGTCCTCCCCCCTTTCCCCGGCTGTCCTCCGATCCGGGCAGCGCCCACGACAGCAGCCCTCCGGAGGCGTACTCGAGCTGCGCCCGGGACCGCAGCAGGTCGTTCTCCGCCCGGACCAGGTCGGCCCGGGCGGCATTTTGCGCCGTCTGCGCATCCAGCAGGTCGATCATCCGCGCCAGCTGGTTCTCGTACCTCGCCTTGACAAGCCGCGTCCCCTCCTCCGCCGCGGCAACCGCGGCCCGGGCGATCTCCACGCGGCGGGACGCCTCGTCCACGGCGAGGAACGCCTGGGTCACCTCGAACGCCGCCAGGTCCTCCGCCCCACGGTAGTACTCCCTCGCCCTTCCCCGTTCCGCGGAGGCCCTCCCCACCTCCGCCTCCCGGCTCAACCCGTCGAACAGGTTCCACCGCAGGCCTACGCCGACATTCCAGGTCCGGTTGTCGGGGGAGAAGATCCCGTCCTGCCCGTCGATCCGGTACGTGCCCGTCACCCCCACCGTGGGAAGATAGTCCGATCTCCGGAGAGTCAGGTTGGCGTCCGCGTTCTCGAGCCTCAGGGAAAACGCGCGCAGGTCGAAGCGGTGGGCGCCGACCGCCGCCATCCTCTCCTCGAGCGTTCCGGGTTCCGGCAGGGGGGGGACGGGGGCGACCGCGTCCATCCGCGCCCCTCTTGGTTCTCCCATCGCAAGACCCAGGCCCGCCTGCGCCAGGGCGAGGCGGCTCTCCGCCGTCACCTGGTCGCTCTCCGCCGTGGCGAGAAACACCCTCGCCCGCAGCACGTCGGAGGCAAGCCCCACGCCGGCTTTTTCCTTGACTTCCGCGATGCGGAAGGCCTCCCGGGCGTCGGACAATTCCTGCTCCGCCACCCGGACGTACTCCTTCGCCGTCAGCACGCCGAGATACGCCGTGAGGACCCGGAAGACGGCCTCCTCTTTCTTCCGTGACACGTCGAACCCGGTCGCCTCCGCCTCGCGGCTCGCCATCTTCATCCCGTGGTATGCCCGGGGCGCGAAGATCGGCTGCTCGAGCGTGAACAACGTGATGTAGTCGTTGACCGGGGACGGCTCGTTGAAATTGCTCACATCGGAGAAATCGGTGTCGAGCAGCCGCTTCTGGTTCAGCTTCAGGGCGAACGCCTCCGCCGGCACGTTCGTGCGCACGAAGCTTCCCTCGAGGGAGAGCTTCGGGAGGTAGTCCCCGCGCGCGGCCTCCGCACCTTTCTGCGCGGAAGACCACTCGTACCCGGCGGCCGACACGGCCGCGTTGTTTTGCAGGGCCCGCTCGACCGCACCGGGGAAATCGACCGGGTCGGCCCCGGCCGCGACAAGAGGGGCAGATGCGCACAAAGCGAAGAGGAGAGCGACGGCAAGGGGGAGAACCGCGGGAATCGGAATGCGTTCCGGTCCGGCCATCATCTTCACTCCTTCCCCGCCGGCCCCGGTGTTTCCACCGCAATACCGGCAGAAGTTCGTCCCATCCTGAGGCAAGGAGGATGCCACAAACCGAACAGAACTGCGATATCTATAAATTCCTTTTATTTACAAGGGAGTTCACTTCGCACGCCGGATCGGTCCGGCACGGGGGAACATGCAAATATGCAACATCATGTGCAACAACGCGCAACACCATGAGGGCAGAACCTGTCATGCCACTTTTGGTTGCATGGGGGCTGGACCTCACCAGCCGTACAACAAGTTCCGTTCCGGTCTATTCCCTGCCGCCGAGGACGGCAATGGTGTAGCGGTCGGTGCTCAGTACCCTGGAGGCCATCCGGTTCACCTCTTCGAGGGTCACCGCCTCGATCTTTTCCGGCTCCCGGAAGGCTTCCTCGTACCCGACGCCGTAGAGCTCATTGTACATCATCTTGCTGGCATAGGCGGAATTGCTTTGAAGCCCGATCTCGTAGGTGCCGACCATCCACTTTTTCGCGCGGTCGCACTCTTCGGCTGTGACGCCGTGCGCCTTAACATCCTCGATTTCCTTCAGGGTATCGGTGATCGCCCCCTCCAGCTTGTCGGTGCTGGTCCCCATGTAGAACGCGAAGAATCCCGGGTCGACCTGCTCCGAGGAGAACGAGGTCACCGAGTACGCGAGGGATTTTTTGTCCCGGAGGTTGGTAAAGAGCCTGCCCCCCATCCCCGCGAGGGCCGACCCGAGGACGTCGAGGGCGTAGCGGTCGGGATCCGTAACCCGGGCCCCGGCGTACCCGATGACGAAGTGCGCCTGCTCCTTGTCGCGGGGCTCCTCCCCCCTGCGGATCCCTTTCTCCTCCGGTACCGGCATCGGCCCGATCGGGAGGAAGCCCTCCCGGAGGGGAAAGTCGCCGAACGCCTCCCGCAGGGACGAGAGCGCTTCCTGTGCGCCGATGTCCCCGGATACGGCGATCACCAGGTTGCGCGGATCCGCCCACCTCCGGTAGAAGGTTTCCACATCCTCCCGGGTGATCGCGCGGACCGACTCCTCCGTCCCCAACGGGTTGCGTGCGTACGGATGGTCCCCGTAGTGGGTCGCGAGAAAGAGGAGGATGACCGACCCGGTCATGTCATCCTTCTGGAGCTTGAGCCTGCCCAAAAGCTCCTTGCGCTTCTTCTCAAGTTCCTCTTCCGGAAACGTGGGCCACCGGATCGACTCGGTGAAGAGGCGGAAGCCCGCAGCAAAATCCTTGCTCATGAAGCGTGCCCGCAGGGCGAAGGAGTTCCTCCCGGAATAGCCGGAGAGATCGGCCGCGATGTTTTCCACCGCCTCCGAGATCTCCCTTGCCGTCCGCTCCTTCGTCCCTTTGGTAAGCAACTCGGCGGTCATCGCGGAGACCCCACCCTGATCCAACGGCTCCGCGCGCAGACCCCCCAGGAACCCGGCCTCCACGGCGACCACCGGCACCGCCCGGTCCTCCCGGATGATCACGCGGATCCCGTTTTCCAGAATCTCCTTCACGACCGTCCCCTGCTGTTGCCTTGACTCTCCCGAGGGCCTCATCGCCTCCCGGTATGATTCCGACGCGATCGTGCGGACGTCCTCCGCGGAGAGCAGCCCGCCCTCGCCCCGCGGAACCACGGCCGCCACGGTGAGATTTTCCGGCCTCAGGTATGCGCGGGCCGCCGTGACGATGTCGTCGCCCGTCACCGCCCGGATCTTCCGGAGATACTTCTGCTCGAAGCCGGCGTCCCCGAGGGTGGTCTCGAAGAACCCCACGTGGCGCGCCAGCGACCCCGCCGATTCGAGGGAATAGATGAAATCGCTCTCGATGGACGTCTTGGCGCGGGCCAGCTCCTGTCCCCCCGGCGGCGCCGCCCCCATGCGAAACGTCTGCCGCAGGATTTCCCGCAGCGCCTCCTTCGCCTTGTCGGCCGAACCGGTGGCCGACACGATCAGAACCCCCCTGTCCTTCGGCGTGTAGGCGGAGGCGCTGACCGAATCGACCAGCCCCCGGGAATCCTTCACCTCGTGGTAGAGCCGGGAGGTCTGCCCGCTTCCCAGGATCGTGGAAAGAATATCCCAGGAAAAGACGTCCCCGTCCCGCATCGAGGGGCCGTGGAACGCCAGGTCGAGGTAGGCGCGCTTCGCCTCCCGCTCCTGGACCGTCACCCGGGCTTCCTTCTGCGGCGGTTCGGCGGGCATCCCTTCGGGCGGAGCTTCACGGGCCGGAAGCGGAAGGAACGCCTTCTCGATGAGCGGGCGCGCCTTCGCCGGGTCCACGTCGCCCGCGATCACGAGCACCATGTTCCCCGGCTGGTAGTACCGGGAAAAATACGCCACGAGGTCGTCCCGGGTAATGCCGCGGATCGTGTTGTCGTATCCGATGACGGGACGGCCGTAGGGATGGACGCGGTACGCCTCCCGGAACAGCGCCTTCCCGTTCACGCTTCCCGGGTTGTCCTCGCTCCTGCGCAGCTCTTCGAGGACCACTTCCTTCTCGCGGGCCAGTTCTTCCGCGTCGAACACCGAGTTCCCGAGAGTGTCGGCAAGGATGTCCAGGGAGTTTTCCAGAAACCTGCCCGAGATCGTGATGTGGTACACCGTCTGGTCGAAGCTCGTGTAGGCGTTGATCTGCCCCCCGAGAGACTCCACCTCCCGCGCGATCTGGCCGGGCCCCCGCCGCTTCGTCCCCTTGAAGGCCATGTGCTCCAGGATGTGGGACATCCCCGCGCGTTCCCTGGGCTCGGTCGCGCTTCCCGCCTTGACCCATACCTGCACGGCGACGACCGGCGAGGAGTGGTTCTCCCGGAGTACTACGGTCAGGCCGTTCCCCAGCGTGAACGTGTCGGTCACCTTCGCTCCCCCCGCCGTCGTTTTCCCGTCCGCGGCCCCCGCGGCAGGCAGTGCCTCTCCGGCGGCATGGGATGCCGCCCACAGGAGAAGCACCGCAAAGATCGCTCTGCGCACCCTGTCCGTCACCGGCGATCTCCTCCCCGCATCTTCCTTCGACGCCTTCGTTTCACAGATGACCGCCGGTCGCCATTGGTTCCCGCCGGGGCACGAACGGGTATTATATCCCAGATCCGTCGGCCGCCCCCCGGTTGTCCGGACGGCGGTTTCCGTTTATTCTATCCGGACGGCGGTTCCCGGTCATTCTATGGAGGAAACGGCCGAAGGCGGGACAAAGGAGACCCTTTTTATGGAACGTAAACGGACGACGGATAAAGGACGAACCCGGCCCGCCGGAGGAACGCGGAAAACGGTCGCCGGAAGCGCCCGGCAGAAGGCTTCGGAGCCGACCCCCGACCGGCTCAGCGCCCAGGCGATGGACGGAGACGAAACGGCGTTCCTCGCCCTCGTCCGGTTTCACTCCACCTTCAACCCCGTTCCCCTCACCCCCGAACTGCTCCTCGCCTCCGGCCTCGACATCGTCACGAGGGAACGGCTTGCCGGCCGGCTCAAGCGGAAGGAAGACCGGCTGCTGCGTCCCTTCCCGGCGATCGACATGGTGTTCTGGGGCGAAGAGTGGGTCCAGAAGACGCTGGACCGCTTCCTGTGGAAACGACGCGCCGGGAAGAAGGTCCCGAACGAGGCGTTCCTGAGGAGATTGTGGGAAGCGTCCAGCGAAGGGGCGATGCTCCAGCTCCGCATCTACCGGAAGGCGTCCGTGACGCCGTCGGCGTGGGTCCGGGTGAAGTACCCCCACTTCGCCAACCTCGGCCTCTCGGACGTTCAGATGCTCAAGATCGCCCGGGCGGAGGGGTGCAGGTTCGAGGAGACGGAGTTCCTCTCGGCCATCCGCCGGTTCAACCGGCGAAACCCTCTCTCCGCGGGCCGCCGAACAGTTCCTCGACGCTGATCATGAACGGGCGCGGCGCCCTCGGCTTGTCCGGCTCCAGGTTCGTGAGCGGGGCGGGGCGAAGGGCCGACCGGAGCGGGTGATCCTCGACGACCTTGAGGTGCTTGCGGAGCAGCTGCTCGATCCCCGGGAGAAAAGCCCTCTCCCCGAAATCGCAGAACGACAGGGCGATTCCCGAAGCGCCCGCCCGCCCCGTCCGGCCGGTGCGGTGGACGTACGATTCGGGCTCGTTGGGCAGATCGTAATTCACCACGTGGGACAGGCCCACGATGTCCAGGCCCCGCGCGGCGATGTCGGTCGCCACGAGGACCCGCGACTTCCCGCGCCGGAAATCCTCCAGGGCGCGCTCTCTCGCCTTCTGCGTCTTGTCTCCGTGGATCGCCTCGACGGGAATCCGTCCCCGGGAAAGATGCCTCGCAACCCGGTCGGCCCCGTGCCGCGTCCTCGTGAAGACGAGGACGTTCCGGAGCGCCGGGTCGGCCAGAAGATGCAGGAGCAGCGCCGGTTTGTCGGATTTCTCGACGAAGTACAGAAAGTGCTCGACGGCCTCCGGTGCGGGCGCGTGCTGCGCAACCGCCACCTGGACGGGGTCGCGCAGGATCGTGTCCGCCAGCCTCCGGATATCCCCGGGGATCGTGGCGGAGAAGAAGAGGGACTGCCGGCGGGAGGGCAGTTTGTCGACCAGCCGGCGGATGTCGTGGATGAACCCCATGTCGAGCATCCGGTC